>NZ_JAAGPH010000060.1:0-44299 GCF_017104705.1 Burkholderia sp. Se-20373
TGCAATGCGCCGCGGCCGTTGGCACGCGCGTCGTCGTAGGCGGCGAGCACGGCGCGTGCGTCGCGCACCGCCTCGTCGTCGGGGCGGAACGCGCGGTTCAGCGCATCGACCTGCAGCGGATGGATGCAGGTGGCGCCCGCATAGCCGAGTGCCGCGGACGCGTGGGCAATACGCTCGAACGCATCGAGGTCGCGCAGTTCGTCGAGACCGTCGACCAGGCCGAGCGGCAGGATGCCGGCCGCTCGCGCGGCGATGATCAGCAACTGCTTCGGCACGCGCAGCACGTCGGCGCCGGTGCCGCTTTCGCAGTTCAGCGCGAAGTCGCCGCCGCCGAGCATCATCGCGACGACGCGCGGCGACGCGCGCGCGATTCGGTCCATCGCCTGGAACGCGCGCGGCGTTTCGATGATCGCGACGATACGCGTGCTGCCGGGCGCGGCACCGGCTTCGTCCTCGAGCGCGGCCAGCAGTTCGTCGATCGCCTCGACGTGCGAGCCGCCACGCACCTTCGGCAGCACGACGCCGTGCACGCCGGCCCGCACGGCCGCACGCAGGTCCGGCACCAGCAGGTCGAGCGGGCCGTTGGCGCGGACCAGCACGTCGCAGCCGGCGCCGCGCAGCATCGGCACGGCGTCGGCGAGGCCGGCACGGGCGTCGGGCTTGCACGCGAACGGGACGCTGTCCTCGAGATCGAGGATCAGCGCATCGGCTGCGCTGGTCGCGGCTTTCGTGACGAAACGGGGGACGTGGGCGGGGACGTAGAGGAGCGAGCGCCAGACCGGTTGGGAAGCAGAATTCATCGTCGTTCTCGTAAAATAAAAGTCACTTTCATTTTTGTGACTGATTGGCGCATTCGTCAAGATTATCGTTAACGCCTATAAATAACGGGAATTGAAAGAAGATGAACGATCGGTGCCGTGCGATTTCATGTTGATGTCATCCGCGCTCTGCGTATAATGAAAGCGACTTTCATTTTTTATGATCCTGGGCGAGGCGGGTCCCCCGGTCGCCCGGCACAGCGTGAGGCGGACATGAGCAAGGTGGAGACGAACAATCCGGCGGAAGGCGGCGTGGCCGCGGTCAATCGCGCGCTGACCGCGCTGCTGGCTTTCTCCGGCGCACCCGGCGGGCTGATGCTCGCGCAGGTCAGCGACGCGACCGGGCTCAACATGAGCACGCTGCTGCGGATGTTCGAATCGCTCGAACAGTTCCGCTTCATCAAGCGTCTGCCCGACGGGCGCTACGTGCTGGGGCCGGCCGTATTCCAGCTCGGCGTGATGTACCGCGAGTCGTTCCAGCTGCGCGAGCACGTGATGCCGATCCTGTCGACGCTGTCGGCGCAGACCGGCGAAACCGCCGCGTTCTACGTGCGCGAGGGCGACCAGCGCGTCTGCCTGTTCCGCATCCAGGCCCAGCGCGCGGTGCGCACGCATCTGCGCGAAGGCGACCGTTTTCCACTCGACGTCGGCGCGGCGGGGCGCGTGCTGCTCGCGTTTTCCGGCACGCGCGGCGGCGAGTACGAGAAGACGGCCGAGCAGGGCTACACGGTGTCGATCGCCGAGCGCGATCCGGAGAGCGCGGCGATCGCGTGCCCGGCGTTCGGCGTCGGCCGCGTGCTGAGCGGCGCGATCTCGCTCGGCGTGCCGCGCTATCGCTTCAACAAGAAAGTGCTGGCCGATTACCTGCCGTACGTGCAGGCCGCCGCTGCCGAACTGACGCATGCGCTCGGCGGCGACCTGCCCGCGACGGGTGCGCCGTTCCCGGCGGCCGACCAGCTTGGCGCGCTGCTCGAATAGCGCAGGCGCGCGGCGCGCGCGTCCCTGACCCACCGACAGACACCTACCAGGAGACAGTCATGTCCGTACCCGACACGCAGGCCGCCCGTGCGGCCGGCGCGCATCGTCGCGCGCTCACCGGTCCGATCCGTCAGAAGTCGTTCGACGCAGGCGCGGGCGGACCGCTGTCCGGCGTGCGCGTGGTCGACCTGTCGCGATTGATGGCCGGCAACATGCTGAGCGTGCAGCTCGCCGACTTCGGCGCGGACGTCGTGAAGGTCGAAAGCGAGCGCGGCGATACGCTGCGCGCGGTCGGCGCGGGCGGCATCAGCACGAACTGGAAGGTGTACGGACGTAACAAGCGCAGCGTGTGCGTCGACCTGCGCACGCCGGAGGGCGTCGACATCGTGCGCCGGCTGGTGCGCGACGCGGACGTGTTCGTCGAGAGCTTCAAGCCGGGCGTCGCGGAGCGGATGGGGCTCGGGCCCGACGACCTGCTCGCGATCCGGCCGGAACTGGTGATCGCACGGATTTCCGGCTGGGGGCAGACCGGCCCGTATCGCCACAAGCCGGGCTTCGGCACGCTCGCCGAAGGCTATGCGGGCTTCGCCGCGATCAACGGGTTCGCCGATCGCGAGCCGGTCCTTCCGCCGATGTTTCTTGCCGACATGACGGCCGGGATGTCCGGTGCGCTCGCCGTGCTGGTCGCGCTGCATGCGCGCGGGACGCAGCATGCGGCGGGACAGGTGATCGACGTGTCGTTGTTCGAGCCGCTGCTGTCGATCCTCGGGCCGGCCGCGGCGAACTACGTGATGACCGGCGAGATCAAGCCGCGCACCGGCAGCCGCTCGACGAACACCGCGCCCCGCAATGCGTACCGCACCCGCGACGGCAAATGGCTGTGCCTGTCGAGTTCGACGCAGGCGATGGCCGAACGGTTGTTCCGTGCGATCGGCCGCGCGGACCTGGTCGACGATCCGCGCTATGCCACCAACGTGCTGCGCGTGCGGCATGCGGAGGCGCTCGACGCGATCGTCGGCGAATTCATTGGCGCACGCGATCTCGACGCCAATCTCGCGTTCTTCGAGGAAGCGGGCGTGACGGTCGGGCCGATCCAGGACATCGCGCAGATCGTCGCGGATCGCTACGTGATCGAGCGGGAGGCGCTGGTCGAATTGCCCGACGACGACGTCGGCAGCCTGCCGATGCACAACGTCACGCCGCGCCTGTCGGGCACGCCCGGCGCGTTCCGCCGGCCCGCGCCCGCGCTCGGCGAACACAACCGCGAGATCCTCGAGCCGCTGCTCGGCGAGCCCGAGTACGCGCGGCTCGCCGCGCTGGGCGTGATCCGTTCGCGGTGAGCGGAGCGCGCCACGACGGAAACCGGATGCACCGGACATTGCAGGGAGGAGACACCATGAATCCGCGTTGGACCCATCGGCCGCCCGGCTCGAACTGGGGCGATTTCGGCCCGGACGACCAGAAAGGACGCCTGAACTGGCTGACGCCCGACGCCGTGCTGCGCGGCGTCGCGGAAGTGCGCGAAGGCCGCGTTTTTTCGCTGAGCCTGCCGCTCGACGTGCCGCGCGGCGGCGGACTGAACGCCCGGCGGCGCCCGCCCGCGATCATGCCGGCGCTACTGGGCGACAAGCCTTACTTCGGCTATCGCGCGGACGAACAGGTTGCGAACGCAACCGATGTCGTGTGCGACGACGCGTTCTGCATGCATTCGCAGTTCTCGACGCAATGGGACGCGCTGTCGCACGTCGGCTCGCTGTTCGATCCGGCGGGCGACGGTGAAAAGGCCCGGGTGTTCTACAACGGCTACCGGATGGGCGAGCATATCCGCGTGCCGGAGGCCGGTGCGGCGGAAGGCGGCGCACGGGCGCTCGGCATCGAGGTGATGGCGCAAACGGGCGTGCAGGGGCGCGGCGTGATGGTCGACCTGCGCCGTCACTTCGGCGACGCGCGGCGCAAGGTCGGCTTCGACGACTGGATGGCGGTGCTGCGCGCGGATGACGTGAGCGTCGAGCGCGGCGATATCGTGTGCGTGCATACGGGCTTCGCCGACCGTCTGCTGGACGCGGCCGCGCGCGGCGAGACCGGTGCGCCGCACGCCTGCTGCGTGCTGGACGGCGCCGACGCGCGCCTGCTGAACTGGATCGACGCGTCGGGGCTCGCGGCGCTCGCGGCCGACAACCACGCGGTCGAGGAGCGCCCGCATGATGCGCAACCATTCGCGCAGCCGGGTGCGCTGATGCCGCTGCACGAGCTGTGCCTGTTCAAGCTCGGCATCCATCTCGGCGAACTGTGGCACCTGACGCCGCTCGCGGACTGGCTGCACGCACATCACCGCAGCCGCTTCCTGCTGACCGCGCCGCCGCTGCATCTGCGCGGGCTCGTCGGCTCGCCGGTCAATCCGGTCGCCACCGTGTGATTGCCACGCCGCGCGGCCCGCGCCGCGCCATGATTGCCGTCCCGCGCGCCGCGCGGGCGACCACCGAGGACACGCCATGTCTGACACCCTTGCGGCATCGCTGGCCGCGCGCATCGATCGCCTGCCCGCGACAGCCGGTATCTGGAAGCTCGTGCTGTTCCTGAGCGTCGGCGGCTTTTTCGAGGTCTACGACCTGTTCCAGATGACCTATCTGCCGCCCGGGCTGATTCGCGACGGCATCTTTCACACCGGGGCGCGCGGCGTGCTCGGCATGTCGGACCAGGGCGCGCTCGGCGCGGCGACGTTCATCGGGCTGTTCATCGGCGAAATGTTCGTGTCGCGCCTGGCGGACCGCTACGGGCGCCGCGCGCTGTTCACCGGTGCGCTGCTGCTCTATACCGCGGCGAGCCTGATGATGTGCGTGCAGTCGAGCGCGCTCGGCGTGCTCGCGTGCCGCTTCGTCGCGGGCTGCGGCGTCGGCGCGGAGCTGATCACGATCGGCGCGTTCCTGACCGAACTGGTGCCGAAGGCGGTGCGTGGCCGGGCGTTCGCCGTCTGCTTCGCCGTCGGCTACCTGGCGATGCCGGTGCTGGCGCTGGTGTCGTGGCTCTGGGTGCCGCACGATCCGCTCGGCTGGTCCGGATGGCGCTGGGTCGTGCTGCTCGGCGGAAGCGGGGCGGTGGTCGTCTGGTGGCTGCAGTCGCGCTTGCCGGAGTCGCCGCGCTGGCTCGTCGGCGTGGGCCGGGAAGCCGAGGCCGAACGCATCGTGCGGCAACTCGAGCAGAGGGTGGAGCGCGAATCCGGCCGGCCGCTGCCCGCGGTCCGGCGACCGGCTGCCGTCACGCCACTTGCGCCGGGTGCGCCGTCGATGTGGGGGGCGCGATACCGCGGCCGCACCGCGATGCTGATTGCATTCAACGGATTCCTGAGCATCGGCTTTTTCGGTTTCAGCCAATGGCTGCCGACGCTGCTCGCCGCCCAGGGCGCAACCGTCGCGAAAAGTCTCGGCTATGCGTTCGTGATCGCGTTCGCCTACCCGGTGTCGCCGCTCGTCGCCGGCCTGATCGCGGACCGGATCGAGCGCAAGTGGCTGATCGTCGCGTCGGCGTTCGGCGTCGCGCTGTTCGGCAGTGCGTTCGCGATGTCGGCACACGCGCCGTTCGTGATTGCATTCGGCCTGCTCGTCACGCTGTCGAGCACGGTGCTCGCGAGCAACGGCACCGCGTACCAGTCGGAACTGTTTCCGACCGCGATCCGCGGGCGGGCGCTCGGTTTCGTGCATTCGATCGGCCGACTGACCGGGGCCGTCAGCAGTTTCATCGTCGCGCTGCTGCTCGAGCGGGCGGGCGTGTCGGCGGTGTTCGCGCTGATCGGCGGCAGCATGCTGATCGTGATGCTGTCGATCGGCGCGTTCGGGCCGCGCACCAACAACCGGTCGCTCGACGATATCCCGGACGAGGCGGCCGACGCCGACGTCGCGCAAGCGCCGGGGCGCTCGCTCGACGTGTTGCCGCCCCGCCGTTCGTGACGGCTGGCGGCGTGATGGCGCAACGGCGGCTACGTGCTCATTGCAAGCGCGTTCGCGCCGACGTGCCACCGCAGGCATTCGACGACGAGCGCGTGATCGCGGGCGTCGTCGAGCCCCGCGATCGTCATCGCGCCGACGATGCCGGTGCCGGCGATCCGCAGCGGCACGCCGCCGCCGTCGAGCGCATAGTCGTGATCCGACAGCCCCTGCGACTGCAGCGACCAGCCGGCGCGGCGAAACCGCTCGCCGACCGCGAGCGAACTCAAGCCGAAGCGCAACACCGTGTTCTGCCGCCGGCGGATCGCGTCGCTGTCGCCGGCATCGCTGCCGTCGAGTGCGCAGTAGAACAGCGGCGCCTGCTCGCCGACGATGCTCACCGCGATCGGCAGCCCGCGGCGCGACGCAAGGTTGACGGCGATTTCACCCATCCGGCGGGCGACGGCCGCATCGAAGCGCGGCAGCGCCGGGTTCGACGCGTCGTCGTCGAAGGGATGGGGTTCGAGGCGAAAGAGGGTCGTCACCATGGCGGCTCCGTGGCGTCGCCGGCGCTGGGTGCGCGTGCCGGGCGTCGCATCGTCGCGGGCCGCGCGCGGGCCCGTCTTTCCATCAGCGCTTCGGGGCGTCGAGCATCCACTCGTGCGCGGGATCGTTCTTGAACGCCCACGCGCGGCTCGGCCCGGCCATCACGTTCAGGTAGTACAGGTTGTAGCCGTGCGGCGCGACCACCGGGTGGTAGCCGCGCGGCACCATCACGACGTCGTGGTCCTCGACCGCGCACGCCTCGTCGAGGCTGCGGTCGTCCGTGTACACGCGCTGGAACGCGAAGCCCTGCGGCGGATCGATCCGGTGATAATAGGTTTCCTCGAGCGACGTTTCTTCCGGTGCCGCGTCGCGGTCGTGCTTGTGCGGCGGATAGCTGCTCGAATGGCTGGCCGGCGTGACGACCTCGACCACGAGCAGCCGGTCGGCGGCCGGGTTGTCGCCCATCAGGATGTCGCACACGTAGCGCGTGTTGGTGCCTTGCCCGCGTACCGAGCGGCGCATCCGCTCGCCGTCGAGGCGTTGCACGGGCTTGTCGCCGCTCGCGTACGGCGCGGTGCACAGCGCGATTTCCGCATCGCGCGTCGCGACCAGCGTGACCGTCTTGCCGCCCGGCACGTACAGCGCGTCCGGCGACATGTCCTCGAACACGCTGTCGCGCTTGCCGAGCGCATCGTAGGGCGTGCCGTCGACCTCCGCGCGCACCGTGCCGGTGAGCACGACGACGCACAGTTCGCGCGCACCGGTGTCGAGCGTTTCGGTGTCGCCGGCCTTCAGGCGCAGCGCACGGAAACCGACGTGCTTCCAGCCGGCCGACTCGGGCGTGACGTTGCAGATCTCGCGGTCGGCCGAGGCCTTGATCAGCAGGGGAGAAATCGTCATGGGGTGGGGCTCCGCAACAGGGTAGGGCTCATGCGTTCACGCGTTCATACGTTCACGCGCTCAACCGGTCGACGATCGCGCGCAGCGATTCGTAACCCTTCTTCGCGTACGCATAGCTCGGCGCGACGGCCGGATCCTGCTCGGCCTCGACGACGAGCCAGCCTTCGTAGCCGGCGTCCTTCAGCGTGCGCAGCGTCGCCTCGTAGTCGAGCGCGCCGTCGCCCGGCACGGTGAAGGTGCCGTTGATCACGCCGTTCAGGAAGCTCCAGCCGTCGTTGCGCGCCTGCGTGACGACCTGCGGCCGCACGTCCTTGCAATGCACGTGGACCACCCGCGACACATGCTTCTTCAGCAGCGTGACCGGGTCGGCCGCGCCGCCGAAATACGCGTGGCCGGTGTCGAACAGCAGAAACACTTTCGCCGGGTCGGTGAGCGCCATCAGCCGGTCGACATCGTCGGGCGACTCGACGTACGCGCCCATGTGGTGATGGTACGCAAGCTTGATGCCGTACGTGTCGAGCAGGTGCGCGCCGAACGCGTCGAGGCGCGCCGCGTAGCGTCGCCAGGCCGTGTCGTCGACGAAGCGCGGCCGCTTCGCGACCGGCATGTCGATGTTGCCCTGGATCGTGCCCGCGCATTCGCCGTAGACCACCACCTTCACGTCGTTGACCTTCAGCTTCGTCAGGTGCGCGCGGCAGCGTTCGATTTCCGCGGCGACCGCCTCGGCATCGCTCATGCCCGGCTCGACCTCGGCGAGGAAGCCCGAATACCAGCCCGACACGCACACGAGCCCGAACTCGGCGAGCTTCGCCTTCAGCTCGGGGCCGGTCTTCGGAAACTTGTTGCCGAGCTCGAAGCCCTCGTAGCCGATTTCGGCGCCTTCCTTCAGCGCCGTTTCGAGCGGCGTCTCGCCGCCGAGCGACGGCAGGTCGTCGTTCATCCACGACAGGGGATTGATACCGATGCGGACGTTCCAGCTCATGGTGCTTCCTTGGTTCGGATGTGTTGTTCGCGGGGAGGATGCGTGGGCAGTGCGCGCGATCAGCGCCGCTGCCGGGTCTTCGCATCGAGATACGCGCGGTGCGCTGCGTCGACGCCGGCGCGCTCCGACACCTGCGGCACCGCGACTTCCCACCATGCGCCGCCGTCGTCGGTCGTGCGCCGGTGCGTGGTGTCGATCACGAGCACCTGGCTCTTCGTCGCCGCGCGGGCGCGCTTCATTTCGCTGCGCAGCTCGCCGATGTCGCGCACGTGCACGGCTTCGGCGCCCATCGCGCGCGCATGCATCGCGAAATCGATCGTCGAGCGCTCGCCGCCTTCCGGCACGCAGTCGTCGAGCATGTTGTTGAAGCTCGCGCCGCCGCAATTCAGCTGCAGTCGCTCGATGCAGCCGTAGCCGCGGTTGTCGAGGATCACGACGATGAGCTTGCGGCCGAGCATCACCGACGTCGCGAGTTCCGCGTTGAGCATCATGTACGAGCCGTCGCCGACGATCACGATCACTTCGCGTTCGGGCCGCGCGAGCTTCGCGCCGAGGCCGCCCGCGACCTCGTAGCCCATGCACGAGTACGCGTAGTCCATGTGGTAGTTGCCCGGCACGCCGCTGCGCCACAGCTTGTGCAGTTCGGCCGGCAGCGTGCCGGCCGCGCACACGACGAGGTCATCACGTGCGCTGTCGCGGCCCGCGTCGGCCGCGGAGTCGCGCACGGCGCCGATCACTTCCGCGTCGTACGGAAGCGTGTCCGTCGGAATGCGGGTCGTGAGCTCGGTCACGCGCGCGTTCCATGCGGCGGCCTGGTCGCGGTTGCCGGCGGTCCAGGCCGGATCGGCCTGCCAGCCGGCCAGCGCGGCCGACAACTGGCCGAGGCCCGTGCGCGCATCGGCCACCAGTTGACGGCCGCGTTTCTTGCCCGCGTCGAACGGCTGCACGTTCAGGCTCAATAGCGTCGCATTGCCGTAGAGCGCATGCGAGCCGGTCGTGAAGTCCTGCAGCCGCGTGCCGACCGCGAACACCACGTCGGCCTGCGCGGCCGCGCGGTTCGCGGCCGGCGAGCCCGTCACGCCGATCGACCCGAGATTCAGCGGATGGTCCCACGCGAGGCTGCCCTTGCCGGCCTGCGATTCGGCGACCGGCACGCCATGCGTATCGGCGAACGCGCGCAGCGCATCCCACGCCTGGCTGTACAGCACGCCGCCGCCCGCGACGATCAGCGGCTTCTTCGCGGCCTTCAGCACGTCGAGCGCATCGGCGAGCTCGAGCGCGTCGGCCGGCGGCCGGCGCATCCGGATCACCGGCGGCGCGAAGAAATCCTCGGGCCAGTCGTATGCGAAGGTCTGCACGTCCTGCGGCAGCGCGAGGCACACCGGGCCGCACTGCGCGGGATCGGTCATCACCTGGATCGCGCGCGGCAGCGCGACGAGCAGTTGCTCGGGCGACGTGATGCGGTCGAAGTAGCGCGTCACCGGCCGGAAGCAGTCGTTCGCGCTGACGTCGCCCTGTTCGAAATCCTCGACCTGCTGCAGCACCGGGTCGGGCAGCCGCGACACGAACACGTCGCCGGGCAGCAGCAGCAACGGCAGCCGGCCGACGTGCGCGAGCGCGGCCGACGTCAGCATGTTGGTCGCGCCGGGGCCGATGCTCGACGTCGCGGCCATCATCCGCTGGCGGAAGTGCGCTTTCGCGAATGCGACGGCCGCATTGGCCATTCCTTGCTCGTTGTGGGCGCGGAAGGTCGGCAGGCGGTCTTTTTCCGCGTGCAGCGCCTCGCCGAGCCCGGCCACGTTGCCGTGGCCGAAGATCGCGAACACGCCGCCGCAGTACGGCAGGATCTCGGTGCGGCCGTCGGGCTGGACGACTTCGGCGCGCAGGGCGGCCAGGTAGCGCACGAGCGCCTGGCTGACGGTCAGTCTCACGGTAGAGGTCATGTCGGTCGGTGAAGAGGAAAGGGTCATCGCAGGCTTCGCGTCAGGCCGCGGCGGCGCGGGCGGCCGCGGCACGACGGCCGAGCCATGCGTCGACCAGCTGCGCGAAATTGCCGGCGACTTCGTCGATCAGCGCCTGGTCGTCGATCCGGCCGGCGAACCAGTTCAGCGACGCATCGGCCCACAGCGTGCGCCCGACCATGAAGCCCTTGACGATCGGGTTGGTCGCCGAGCGGAAGCTGTCGACGAGGTATTGCAGCGGCTGGTTCAGCCCGAGGATCACCGCGCCCCGGCAGTGCGGGTCGCGTTCGGCGATCAGCGCGGCGAGCCGCGTCCAGCCGTCGGCGGTGAGCGGCGTGAGCTTCCACCATTCGGGCTTCACGCCGAGGTTGTAGAAGCGCGCGATCGTGCGCAGCACCGCATCGTCCTCGGTGCCGGCCGGCGTGACCGCGCGCGGCGGAATCATTTCCAGCAGCAGTTCGTTGCCGCTGGCGCGCGTGGCTTCCCACAGCTCCAGCACGCGCTGCTCCTGTTCGACGCGCAGGTCGACCGAATCGTCCGGGTGATAGTGCACGAGGCACTTCACGACCTGTTCGGTCGGCCAGTGCGTGAGCGACGAGCCGACCGAGCGCGTTTCGTCGAAGCGCAGCGGCCGCGAGCCCGGCAGCTCGACCGGGCGGCCGACCCACCAGCCGCGTCCGGTGGCCGACGCCAGCGCGTCGCTGCCGTAGCCGCCGCCGTCGATCAGCACGCCCACGTGGCCTTCGATCTGACGATCGCGCTCGACCTGTTCGACCGCGCGCACGAGCAGGCGCTTCAGCGTCTTGATCCGGGATTCGTCCGCGCCGGCCTGCACCGCCAGTTCGTAGAACTGGCTGCGATGGTCGAACGCCATCACGCACAGGTCGTCCCATTCGCGGCGCGGCACCGTCACGCGATGCAGGTGCGCGAGCGTGTGGTCGGCGTCGACCACCGGATTGCGGCTGCCGTCGAACCAGTGCGCCAGCTCGGCCGGCGTCGGCATCGCGGCGGAGCACGCATGGCGCGACACGACGATCGCGCCGCACGCGTTCGCGAGGCGCGTCGACTCGGCCCAGTCCCGGCCGCGCAGCAGCCCCGACAACAGGCCCGACAGGAACGCGTCGCCCGCGCCGAGCACGTTGAGCACCTCGACCCGTTCGCCGAGATAGGTCGGCGCCTCGTCGATGCGGGCGGGAATGTCGCCCTCGATCACGCAGCAGCCGAGCGCGCCGCGCTTGACGACCAGCGTCGCGTTCGTGATCTTGCGCACCGCCTGCAACGAGCCGATCACGTCGTGCGGCACGCCGCCCGCGATCAGGAATTCCTCCTCGGTGCCGACCAGCAGGTCGAATTCGCCGAGCACCTGCTGCAGCTGCCGCGTCACCTGCGCGTCCGGCACGTAGCGGTTTTCGCCCGCGCCGCGCGCGGTCAGCCCCCACAGCACCGGCCGGTAGTCGATGTCGAGAATCCGCACGACGCCATGGCGGCGCGCATAACCGAGCGCGGTCAGCGACGCCTCGCGCGTGCCCGGCGTCGACAGGTGCGTGCCGGTGATCGCGAGCGCGCGGCAGCCGGCGATGAAGTCCTCGCTGATTTCGTCGGCGCGCACGGCCATGTCCGCGCAGTTCTCGCGCACGAACAGCAGCGGGAACGTGTCGCGGTCCTTCAACCCGAGCAGCACCAGCGCGGTGAGGCGCTCGCGGTCGGTCTGCAGCTGGCTCGTGTCGCAGCCTTCGCGCTCGAGCGTCTCGCGCAGGAAGCGGCCCATCTGCTCGTCGCCGACGCGCGAGATCATCGCGGTCTTCAGCCCCAGCCGCGCCACGCCGAACGCGACGTTGCCGGACGAGCCGCCCAGATACATCTGGAAACTGCGCGCGTCTTCCAGGCGGCTGCCGTACTGCTGCGCATAGAGATCCACGGCCACGCGGCCGAGGCAGGCGAGATCGATGGGGCGGTCACTCGGAAAGGTCAGCAGGCTCATATCACGTGTCACGCTCGCGGCCGGCGTTCGGCGATGCCGGCGGATTAGGGGACCGAACCTCGGGCGGCGCTCCGCACCGTGTGGGGCACGACGCGGGACTGCCTGCCGCAAGGAATCGGGCTACGGAACGGAGTCTAGACTTTTTGGAAATCCAGTTCCCTAGGTGAAATCACGTAGAAATAAATTTCCAAATTTTCGAGGAAGTGATCTACAGTTTCATCCGGATGCTTCAGTCCGTATCGGATTCGATCGGACTCGGCCCGGCGGCGCGCAACGCGCCGTCTTCCGCCCCCCGGAGATGAGGAGACAGATTGATCATGAAGACCAAGCTGATGGCCGTCGCGGCCGCCGCGATCCTGGCTGCGCCGCTCGCGCATGCCGAGAAGATCGGCGTGACGATGGCGTCGTTCGACGACACGTTCCTGACCATCCTGCGCAACAGCATCGCCGATTCGGCGAAGAAGGACGGCGCGACGGTGCAGATCGAGGACGGCGGCAACGACGTCGGCAAGCAGTTGAGCCAGGTCCAGAACATGATCGCGCAGAAGGTCGACGCGATCATCGTGAACGCGGTCGATACCGACGCGACGCCGAAGATCACCAAGATGGTGACGGCCGCGAAGATCCCGCTCGTGTACGTGAACCGCAAGCCGGTCGATTTCGACAAGCTGCCGGCCGGCGTCGCGGTCGTCGCGTCCGACGAGAAGCAGTCGGGCACGCTGCAGGCGCGCCAGGTGTGCAAGCTGCTCGGCGGCAAGGGCGACCTCCTCGTGCTGATGGGCGAGCTGTCCAACGAATCGGCGCGCGCCCGCACGAAAGACATCGAGGACGTGATCGCGACGAAGGATTGCGCGGGCATGAAGATCGTCGACAAGCGCGAAGGCAAGTGGAGCCGCACGCAGGGCCAGGACATCACGATGAACTGGCTCAGCTCCGGCACGAAGTTCGACGCGATCATCTCCAACAACGACGAGATGGCGATCGGCGCGATCAACGCGCTGAAGGCCGCGCGCAAGCTGACGCCGAAGACGATCGTCGCCGGCATCGACGCGACGCCGGACGGCCTCGCGTCGATGAAGAGCGGCGAGCTGAAGGTGTCGGTGTACCAGAACGCATCCGGGCAGGGGCAGCAGGCCGTCGCGGCCGCGCTCAAGCTCGCGAAGAAGCAGCCCGTCGACCGCTACGTGAACGTGCCGTTCGAGCTCGTGACGCCCGAGAACATGGCCCAGTACGCGAAGCACTGACCGGTGATCCGTTGAATGGCGCGGGCCCGGCACGACCGGGTTCGCGCACGACTTGTCGAGGAACGTCCATGTATACAGCCAGAGTCGCGCGCCCGATGGCCGGCGACGATGCGCGGGCCGCTTCGTCCGGCTCGACCGGCGCGTCGGCCCCGCCGGCTTCTTCCGCGGCCGACTGCGTGCTCGAGGTACGCGGCGTCGGCAAGTCCTTTCCGGGCGTCGTGGCGCTCGACGGCGTGCAGTTCCGCGTGCGCCGCGGCACCGTTCACGCACTGATGGGCGAGAACGGCGCGGGCAAGTCGACGCTGATGAAGATCATCGCGGGCGTCTACACGCCCGACCAGGGCGAGATCCTGATCAACGGCGAGCCGGTCGTGCTGAACGGCCCGCTCGATGCGCTCGACCGCGGCATCGCGATGATCCACCAGGAACTCAACCTGATGCCGTACATGACGGTCGCGGAGAACATCTGGATCCGCCGCGAACCGAAGAACCGTTTCGGCCTGATCGATCACGCCGCGCTGCGCCGCCGGACGGCCGAGCTGTTCGAGCGGCTGTCGATCGACATCGATCCGGAAACCGACGTGCGCACGCTGACGGTCGCGAGCCGCCAGATGGTCGAGATCGCGAAGGCCGTGTCGTTCGACTCCGACGTGCTGATCATGGACGAGCCGACTTCCGCGCTGACCGACAAGGAAGTCACGCACCTGTTCCGGATCATTCGCCAGCTGCGCGAGCAGGGCAAGGGCATCGTCTACATCACGCACAAGATGAACGAGCTGTTCGAGATCG
Source organism: Burkholderia sp. Se-20373 (assembly GCF_017104705.1). NCBI lineage: Bacteria > Pseudomonadati > Pseudomonadota > Betaproteobacteria > Burkholderiales > Burkholderiaceae > Burkholderia > Burkholderia sp. Se-20373. Next base: position 14,120 of record NZ_JAAGPH010000060.1, read on the forward strand.
CCGACGAGTTCTCGGTGTTCCGCGACGGCAAATATATCGGCACGCATGCATCGAGCGACGTCACGCGCGACGACATCATCCGCATGATGGTCGGGCGCGAGATCACGCAGATGTTCCCGAAGGAGGACGTGCCGATCGGCGACGTCGTGCTGTCGGTGCGGAACCTCGGCGTCGACGGCGTGTTCCGCGACGTGAGCTTCGAGCTGCGCGCGGGCGAGATCCTCGGCGTGGCCGGCCTCGTCGGCTCGGGGCGCTCGAACGTCGCGGAGGCGCTGTTCGGCGTCGTGCCGGCCACGTCGGGCGAGATCCGCATCGACGGCAAGCCGGTGCGCATCACGACGCCCGCGCAGGCGATGAAGCACGGGATGGCGTTCCTCACCGAAGACCGCAAGGACACCGGCTGCTTCCTGAATCTCGACCTGCTCGCGAACATGGAAGCCGCGGTGCTCAGCAACCGCTACGTGAAGTTCAATTTCGTGCGGCAGGCGCAGCTGAAGCGCGACTGCGAGGCAATGAGCCGGATGCTGCGCGTGAAGTCGCCCGGGCTGCACGAGGAGATCCAGAACCTGTCGGGCGGCAACCAGCAGAAGGTGCTGATCGGCCGCTGGCTGCTCACGCAGCCGCGCATCCTGATCCTCGACGAACCGACGCGCGGCATCGACGTCGGCGCGAAGGCCGAGATCCACCGGCTCGTCAGCGCGCTCGCCGGCAAGGGCGTCGCGGTGCTGATGATCTCGTCGGAAATGCCGGAAGTGCTGGGAATGAGCGATCGCGTGATGGTGATGCACGAAGGGCGCATGACCGGCATCGTCGATCGCAAGGACGCCGACCAGGTCCGCATCATGGATCTCGCGTCGCGCTGAGCCGAACCAAGATTGGAGACAAGGAAATGGGCAACATGAACCCGGTCGCGGATGCGCAGACCATGACCCTCAAGACGCGGCACGCGAAGTGGCCGCCCGAGCTGAGCATCTTCCTCGTGCTCGTCGGCATCAGCCTGTTCTTCGAGATCGTCGGCTGGATCGTCGTCGGCCAGAGCTTCCTGTTCAACACCGAACGGCTCGAGATCATCGTGCTGCAGATGGCCGTGATCGGCATCATCGCGGTCGGCGTGAACCTCGTGATCATCACCAGCGGGATCGACCTGTCGTCGGGCTCGGTCGTGGCCGCGGCGGCGGTCGTCTCGGCGAGTCTCGCGCAGGTGTCCGACTTCCCGCGCGCGGTGTTCCCGCACCTGACCGACCTGCCGATCATCTGGCCCGTGCTGGCCGGCGTGTGCGTCGGGCTGCTGGTCGGCCTGCTGAACGGCTCGCTGATCGCGATGACGGGCATCCCGCCGTTCATCGCGACGCTCGGCACGATGGTGGCCGCGCGCGGCTTCGCGAAGTGGTTCACCAACGGGATGCCGGTGTCGATGCTGACCGATCAGTTTGCGGCGATTGGCGCCGGCGCCAATCCGGTGATCATCTTTCTCGTGGTCGCCGCGATCTTCCACGTCGTGCTGCGCTACACGCGCTTCGGCAAGTACACGTATGCGATCGGCGCGAACCGTCACGCGGCCGTCGTCTCGGGCATCAACGTCACGCGCCACCTGATCTTCGTCTATGCGATCGCGGGCCTCCTGAGCGGGATCGCCGGCACCGTGACGGCCGCGCGCGCGATCTCCGGCCAGTCGGGCATGGGCGTGATGTACGAGCTCGATGCGATCGCGGCGGTCGTGATCGGCGGCACGTCGCTGTCGGGCGGCCTCGGCCGCGTGACGGGCACCGTGATCGGCGTGCTGATCCTCGGCGTGATGACGTCGGGCTTCACGTTCATCCGCATCGACGCGTATTACCAGGAGATGGTCAAGGGCGCGATCATCGTCGCGGCCGTGATCGCCGACCAGTACCGCAACAAGAAGAAGCGCCGCTGACCCGTTAAGCATCGCCGGGCGGGGGCGGCACGTGCCGTCGCCTGCGTCCGGCACCCGTCACCGTCGAGGACCTTCGATGAAGATCGCGCTGGACCCGTACATGATTCGCCACTTGCCGCTCGACCGCCTGCCGCACGCGGTGGCCGAGCTCGGCTACGACCAGATCGAGCTGTCGCCGCGCAGCGACTTTCTCGACTGGTGGGTGATGCCGCGTGCGACGCGCGAGCGGATGGCCGCGTTCCGGCAGGCGATGCGTGCGAGCGGCGTCGGCCTCGCGTCGCTGCAGCCGATGTACCGGTGGGCGAGCCCGTTCGAGGACGAGCGGCAATGGGCGGTGCGCTGCTGGAAGCAGGCGATCGAGGTGGCGGTCGAGATGGAGTGCGCGCTGATGGTGTCGGAGTTCGGGCGCGGTGCGTCGCCCGAGCGCTCGGTCGGCGAACGGCCGGGGGCGAACCCGAAGGAGCTGTGCGAAGCCGCCTGGTTCCGGTCGATGGACGAGTTGCTGCCGATCCTCGAGCGCGAACGCATCGTGCTGTCGGTCGAGCCGCATCCGGAGGACTGGATCGAGCAGCTGCAGCCCGCGATCGACATCGTCACGAACCTCGGCTCGCCGTCGCTGAAGCTGTCGTACATCGCGCCGCATACGTTCTACTACGGCGACGACATGGCCGCGATGATCGCGCAGGCCGCGCCGATCCTCGCGCACGTGCGCGTGGCCGACACCTTCGACCATCGCAAGAGCAGCCAGTTGCGCTACATCGTGAACCCGCCGGGTTCGCACCAGATTCGCGTGCACCAGCATCTCGACATCGGGCAGGGCGAGATCGACTGGGACGTGTTCTTTCGCGCGCTCGGCGCGGCAGGCTTCGACGGCGTGATGTCGTCGTGCGTGTTCGCGTGGGAGGACCGCGCGGAAGCGTCGTCGCGCTACATGCGCGACACGATCCAGCGCTACGTCGATCGTCATTTCGATCGCACCGCGCGCTGAAGCATGACTGACCGGTGCGGCGCGTGCCGCACCGCCAATGAACGACTGGAGACTGTTAGATGACCTTGCAAATCGGCGTGATCGGCTGCGGTGCGATCGGCCAGGACCATATTCGCAGACTGACCCGCACGCTGTCCGGCGCGCGTGTCGTGGCCGTCAACGACATCGATCCGCAGCAGGCGCGCGACGCGGTGACGAAGTACGGGCTCGACGCCGAGATCTACGGCGACGGCCACGAGGTGGTCGCGGCCGCCGACGTGCAGGCCGTGCTCGTCACGTCGTGGGGGCCGACACATGAAGCGTTCGTGCTCGACGCGATCGCGCACGGCAAGCCCGTGTTCTGCGAGAAGCCGCTCGCCGTGACCGCCGAGGGCTGCATGCGGATCGTCGAAGCCGAGGTCGCGCACGGCAAGCGGCTCGTGCAGGTCGGCTTCATGCGGCCGTACGACGAAGGCTATCGCGCGCTGAAGCGCGTGATCGACAGCGGCGAGATCGGCGCGCCGCTGATGCTGCATTGCGCGCACCGCAACCAGTCGGTCGGCGAGCGCTACACGACCGACATGGCGATCACCGACACGCTGATCCACGAACTCGACGTGCTGCGCTGGCTGCTCGGCGAGGACTACGTGAGCACGCAGGTCGTCTATCCGAAGAAGACACGCCATGCGTCCTCGCATCTCGCCGATCCGCAGATCGTGCTGCTGGAAACCGCGAGCGGCGTGCGCATCGACGTCGAGATCTTCGTGAACTGCCAGTACGGCTACGACATCCAGTGCGAGGTGGTCGGCGAGCAGGGCATCGCGAAGCTGCCCGATCCGCCGGCCGTCGGGCTCAAGCATGCGGCGCGGCAGTCGGTCGAGATCATGACCGACTGGAAGGAGCGCTTCATCGCGTCGTACGACGTCGAGCTGCAGGCATTCATCGACGGCGTGCGGGCGCACGCGCTCACCGGGCCGTCGGCCTGGGACGGCTACGCGGCGGCGGTCGCGGCCGACGCGTGCGTGCGGGCGCAGAAGAGCGGGGCGGTCGAGCCGATCGCGATGGCCGAACGCCCTGCGTTCTATCGCGGCTGAACCGCAGCCGCCTACCCGCCGGACTGACCGACATGACGATGAAGATGGGTTGCGCACCGTGCTGCTGGGGTGTCGACGACGTGAAGAACCCGCACCTGCCGCCGTGGCGGCAGGTGCTTGCCGAAGCGGCTGAGGCCGGCTACTCGGGCATCGAGTTGGGGCCGTACGGCTACATCCCGCTCGAACTCGACGTGGTGAGTGCCGAGCTCGAGCGGCAGCGCCTGAGCATCACCGCCGGCACGATTTTCGACGATCTGGTGTCGCCGGAGAACCTGCCGAACCTGTTGCGCCAGACGCGCGAGATCTGCGCGCTGATCTCGCGGCTGCCGAAATTGCCGACGCAGGACGGCCAGCGCCACGCGGCGCCGTACCTGGTCGTGATGGACTGGGGCCACGAGGAACGCGACTACGCGGCCGGCCACGGCGATCGCGCGCCGCGGCTGTCGGACGAAAGCTGGGCGACGATGGTCGGGCACATCCGGCAGATCGCGACGATCGCACGCGACGAATGCGGCGTACGCACGGTGATCCATCCGCATGCGGGCGGCTACATCGAGTTCGCGGACGAGATCGACCGGATCGTCGCCGACGTTCCGGCCGACACGGCTGGCCTCTGTCTCGACACGGGCCACCTGTACTACTCGGGCATGGACCCGCAGGCCTGGCTGCGCCGCCATGCGGCGCGCCTCGACTACGTGCATTTCAAGGACATCGACGCGGCCGTGTACGACGCGGTGATGGGCGAGCACATCGCGTTCTTCGCCGCGTGCGCGCGCGGCGTGATGTGCCCGATCGGCACCGGCGTGCTCGACTACCGGTCGATCCGGCACGCGCTCGACGACATCGGCTACGCGGGATACATCACGATCGAGCAGGAGCGCGACCCGCGCCATGCCGGCACGAGCCTGCGCGACGTCGCCGAGAGCCGCGCGTTTCTCGCGTCGGCCGGCTTCGCGTGATCCACCGCATCACGCCCACCCTGAACTGAACACGGACCAGGAACACCCTCATCATGATTGACGGACAGATTCTGCTTGGACATTCGATTCGCTGGGGCATGGTCGGCGGCGGGCTCGGCAGCCAGATCGGCTACAGCCACCGGTCGGCCGCGTTGCGCGACGGCAGCTTCCAGCTGGTCGCCGGCGCGTTCGACATCGATCCCGAACGCGGCCGCCAGTTCGGCGTGAAGCTCGGCGTCGCGGCCGAGCGCTGCTATCCCGACTACGCGACGATGTTCGATGCCGAGGCGCGCCGCCCGGACGGCATCCGCGCGGTGTCGATCGCGACGCCGAACAATACGCACTTCGAGATCTGCCGCGCCGCGCTGAACGCGGGGCTGCACGTGGTCTGCGAGAAGCCGCTGTGCTTCACGACCGAGGAGGCCGAGGCGCTGGAGCGGCTGTCGGTCGAGAAGAACCGGATCGTCGGCGTCGCGTACGGTTATTCCGGACACCAGATGATCGAGCAGGCGCGCGAGATGATCGCGCGCGGCGATCTCGGCGAGATCCGCATCGTACAGATGCAGTTCGCGCACGGGTTCCACAGCGAGGGCGTCGAGGCCGCGAGCGCGGCCGCGCGCTGGCGCGTCGACCCGAAGTTCGCGGGTCCGAGCTACGTGCTCGGCGACATCGGCACGCATCCGCTGTACCTCTCCGAGGTAATGGCGCCCGAGCTGAAGATCCGGCGCCTGATGTGTTCGCGGCAGAGCTTCGTGAAGAGCCGCGCGCCCCTGGAAGACAACGCGTTCACGATCATGGAATACGACACGGGTGCGGTCGGCTACGTGTGGTCGAGCGCGGTGAACGCGGGTTCGATGCACAGCCAGAAGGTGCGCGTGATCGGCTCGAAGGCGAGCGTCGAGTGGTGGGACGAGCATCCGAACCAGCTGCGCTATGAAGTGCAGGGGCAGCCCGCGCAGGTGCTCGATCGCGGGATGGGTTATCTGCATCCGCATGCATTGCGCGCCGATCGCATCGGCGCCGGGCATCCGGAAGGGCTGTTCGAGGCCTGGTCGAACCTGTATGCGCGCTTCGCGCTCGCGATGGATGCGGCCGACCGCGGCGACGTTGCGGCATTGAAGAACATCCGCTATCCGGACGTCCATGCAGGCGTGGAAGGCGTGCGCTGGGTCGAGAACTGCGTGCGTTCCGCCGATGCGGGCGGCGTGTGGGTCGACTATCGCTGAACCGGTCGAACCGCGCGCGACGGGCCGGCTGCGGTACGCCGCGCGCCCGTCGCGCAAGGCTTCGCACCGACCGCCGGCGTTGGTAGACACCCTAATCTTTACGACGCCGCGAGCGCGTTGGACAATCGCTTCCAGTGTTGCCGTGGAGCGTAGGCAAGTGATGATCGAGCGCGTGGGAGCGAGCACGCGGCGCGGGCCGCGTCGCAAACGTGATTAAATTCGCCCTTCATGCATGTATCCAGGTGAGCCCCGGGCCGCGCCCGCCAGTACCGCGCGCACATCGGGGCCGTCAACTTCGCGCTATCCGATGAGTTCATCCGAGAAACCTCCCGCCACCGTCGAGCAGTTCCTGCAGCACCTGACGCAGGAGTACGACGGCCTCAGCAATCGCCTGAAGGTGATTGCGCGCCACGTGGAAACGCATCGGGACCAGCTTGGCCTGGAAGGCATCCAGTCGCTCGCGGAAGCGTGCGGCGTCCAGCCGTCGGCCGTCGTGCGTTTCGCGAAGCACTTCGGCTTTTCCGGCTTCTCCGAGATGCAGAAGCTGTTCCGCGAAGGGCTCGCCCAGCAGATCGCGCCGGGGCGCGCGTACAACCTGCGGCTGCGCGACGTGATCGAAGCGGGCTCGTCGAGCCTGCAGCCCGAGCAGATCGCCGACGAGTTCATCAAGGGCAGCATCGCCGGGATGCAGCAGCTGCGGCAGACGCTCGATTCGCAGGCGCTCGCGCAGGCCGTCGACTTGCTCGCCGAGACGCAGGCGATCTGGATCGCGGGCTCGCGGCGCGCGTTTCCGATTGCGGTCTATCTCGACTATGCGCTGCAGCACACCGACAAGCGCATCGGGCTGTTCAGCGCGCTCGGCAGCATGCATCTCGGGCAGATCCGTTCGGTGCGCGAGGGTGACGTGATGATCGTCATCTCGTTCATGCCGTATGCGGAGGAAACCGTGCAGGTCGCGCAGCAGGCCGTGCAGCGCGGCGCACGGCTGATCGCGATCACCGACAGCCGGATGAGCCCGCTGGCGCGGGAGGCCGAGGTGACGCTGATGGTGCAGGACAGCGCGACGTTCGGCTTCCGCGCGTTGACGGCCACGATGGGCCTCGCGCAGAGCCTGTTCGTCGCGCTCGCGTACCGGCTCGAACTGTCGTACCTGCCGACCGCCGACGGCGCGCACGGCACGCAGGCCGGCTGACGCAGCTTGCCGATGCTGCCGGCGCACCGCCCGCGCGACGGAGCGGCGGGCAGCGTGCCGCAGGGGAGTTACTTCGCGGTCGGCATCGCGAATTCGGCGCCCTTGCCGATGCTCGACGACCAGCGCTGCATCACCGACTTCTGGCGCGTGTAGAAGCGCACGCCTTCCTCGCCGTACGCGTGCATGTCGCCGAACAGGCTCTTCTTCCAGCCGCCGAAGCCATGCCACGCCATCGGCACCGGAATCGGCACGTTGATGCCGACCATCCCGACCTGGATGCGCCGCGCGAACTCGCGCGCGATGCCGCCGTCGCTCGTGAAGCACGACACGCCGTTGCCGAATTCATGCGCGTTGATCAGGTCGACCGCTTCGCCGAAATCCTTCACGCGCACGCAGCCGAGCACGGGCCCGAAGATTTCTTCCTTGTAGATGCGCATGTCGGGCGTCACGTGATCGAACAGCGTGCCGCCGGTGAAGAAGCCGGCCTCGCGGCCCGGCACACGCAGCCCGCGGCCGTCGACCACCAGTTGCGCGCCTTCGTTCACGCCTTGCTCGATATAGCCTTCGATGCGCTTCAGCGCATCGCCGGTGACGATCGGGCCCATCTCGACTTCCGGCGACATGCCGTCGCCGATCACCAGCTTGCGCGCGCGCTCGGCCACCAGCGGCACGATCTGGTCCGCGACGTCGCCCACCAGCACCGCGACGCTGATCGCCATGCAGCGTTCGCCGGCCGAGCCGTACGCGGCGCCGATCAGTGCATCGACGGCCTGCTCGAGGTTCGCGTCGGGCATCACGACGAGGTGATTCTTCGCGCCGCCGAGTGCCTGCACGCGCTTGCCGGATTGCACCGCGCGCTGCTGCACGTAAGCGGCGATCGGCGTCGAGCCGACGAAGCTGACGGCCTGCACGTCCGGGTGGTCGAGCAGCGCGTCGACCGCGCCCTTGTCGCCCTGCACGACGTTGAACACGCCGGCCGGGAGGCCTGCCTGCGTGAGCAGGTCGGCGATGAACAGGGCTGCCGACGGGGCGCGCTCGCTCGGCTTCAGCACGAACGTGTTGCCCGTCGCGATCGCGACCGGGAACATCCAGCACGGCACCATGCACGGGAAGTTGAACGGCGTGATGCCCGCAACAACACCGAGCGGCTGGCGCATCGTCCAGTTGTCGATGCCGGTGCTGACCTGGTCGGTGAAGTCACCCTTCAGCAGTTGCGGCACGCCGCACGCGAATTCGATGATGTCGATGCCGCGGGCAACTTCGCCCTGCGCGTCGGAGAACACCTTGCCGTGCTCGGCCGTGATGATCGCCGCGAGGGTGTCGCGGTGCTCGTTCATCAGTTGCAGGAAGCGGTGCAGTACGCGCGCGCGGCGGATCGGCGGCGTCGCGGCCCAGTCCGGGAACGCGGCGTGGGCGGACGCGACGGCCTGCTCGACTTCGTCGTTGCCGGCGAGCGCCACGCGGCGCACCGCGCGGCCGAGCGCCGGGTTGAGGACGTCCTGGAAGCGGCCGCTGCGGCCGGCGACGGGCGCGCCGTCGACATAGTGGCCGACGTCGGCGTCGGAGGTGTAGGCGGGAACCGTGGTCATGCGTGTCTCCTGGAATGGGGGTGGACCGAACCTAGTCTAGGCAAAGCGGGCGGGCCGGAGAAGGCCACGCAGCTTGATTCACTGTTCAGAATTCTGAATAATCACCGGATGAATCAGCAAAATGTCCAGGCGCTCTGGCCGCATATCCATTCGCTGACGGTGCTGGCCGCGGCCGGCAGTTTCACGGCCGCCGCGCAGCGGCTCGGCATCAGCAAGGCCGCGATGAGCCAGCGCATCGCCGATCTCGAAAAGGCCGCCGGCGTGCCGCTCGTGCGGCGCACGACGCGCAGCGTGCGGCTCACCGACGCGGGCCAGACGCTCGTCGACAGCACGCGCGATGCGTTCGAGTCGATCGGGCAGCACTTCGCGCGCGTGAAGGACCTGGCCGGCGAGCCGCGCGGCTTGCTGCGCCTGACGGTGCCGGTCGCGCTCGGGCGCCAGCAGGTCGTGCCGCACCTGCCCGATTTCCTGCGGCAGCATCCGGGCGTGCAGATCGAGCTCGACCTGTCGGACCGGCTGCATTCGCTGACGCAGGAGGGTTTCGACCTCGCGATCCGCCATACGACCACCGCGCCGCAGACCCACGTCGCATGGAAGCTGTGCGACACGCGCTCGCTGCTCGTCGCGAGCCGCGACTATCTCGACGCGCGCGGCGCGCCGCGGCACCCGAGCGAACTCGTCGAGCACAGCTGCCTGTGCTACCTGCGCGACAACGAGCCGGCCGCATGGAGCTTCGAGCCGCACGGCCGGCGTCGCGAGCGCGTGAGCGTGCCGGTGCGCGGCAGCTTCGCGGCGAACAACAGCGAGGCGATGCGCGAGGCCGCGCTCGGCGGGCTCGGCATCGCGCTGCTGCCGGATTTCAGCGCGCAGCGCGATCTCGACGCCGGCCGGCTGGTCGCGCTGCTCGACGGCTGGCGGCCATCGGGCGCGTTCGGCGACCACATCTTCGCGATCCGTCCGTACAGCCCGGTCGTGCCGAGCGCTGTGCGCGCGCTCGTGCGGCACTTGCGCGAACGGCTCGCGGGCGGCTTTTCGGGCACCTGAGCCCGGTGTCCGCGAGCGCCGGGCCGCGGGCGGCCCGGGCAGTCACGGCGGCGCTGCGGTAAAATCACGGCTTCTTTCCGCGCCTTGAATGGCGCGTCATTCGAAGGTCGACAGCCGATGCAGATTCACAAGGAAGTGGACGCGCGCGGGCTCAATTGCCCGTTGCCGATCCTGCGTGCCAAGAAAGCGCTCGCCGATATGGAAAGCGGGCAGATCCTCAAGGTGCTCGCGACCGATCCCGGCTCGCAGCGCGATTTCGCCGCGTTCGCGAAGCAGACGGGCAACGAGATCGTCGAATCGACGACGCAGGACAAGACCTTCGTGTTCCTGATGCGCCGCCGCTGACGGCCCGCATCACCCCGCCGGCCGCGCCTGGCGCCGGTCACACTTTTCTGACAATTCTTAAACCTCGCTGCGTGATCGGCTGCGTATACTGACCCGGCCGGTCGTCCGCTCCCAGCGGATGCGCCGGCCACGGTACGTCGTACGGCGGGCACGGGGGCCATGCCTGATGCTACCGTCGTACAACGGGGAGAGGACATGTCCTTCAGACCAGGGACCATTCGAAGTCCGTCCGGAGCGGAACGCAGCGTATCGGGACTGAGCCGTATCGAGCTCGACCCGCAACAGGATCGCCACGCGCGTGCCGCGCTCGAGGCGTACGCGGATTCCGCCGCGGCCGAGATGCCGTGGCTGGCCGAGTGGCTCGACGAACGGCTGCGCGATGCCGCGCAGGACGACGGCTCGGGCCTGACCTACTGCGGTGCGACGATCGAGCGGGTGTTCGATCTGGCGCAGGCGTGGGCGGCGAGCCAGCCGGACTACGCGGCCGCCGCGTGGGAGCGCGTGCGCGGCCAACTGCAGCGGATGCTTGTACGACCGGCGCGTCCGGAGCCGCTGTCGCATCGCGTGCCGGCCGACAATGTGGCCGAGCCGGTAGCGGGCATCACGGGCGCCGATTAGACGCTCGATTGCGCGGCAGGAAGGATTATTCGAAGAAAAGACGGTAGTCCGCGCAATTTATTGGCGAATTTCATACTACTATGATGAAATCGCCGGTTCGTCCGTGCCCCGTTTTTGAGATATTTTGCCGGGGTCGCCGGTTTGCGCAGGTGGCGCGAGCGGCGAACGACGGCTCGCCGGCCGGAATCCGGAGCCGCGCACGTGCTGCGTGCGCCGGGTGGGGGCGGGGAGCTGAACAGGACGAATCGATTTCGATTTGCGGGGTGCTATGAGAATTGCTGTACTGGATGACGATCCGGCCCAGACGGATTTCGTCAGTCAAACGCTGACGGCCGTTGGCCATACGTGCTATGCGTTCAAGGAAGGCAAGGCCCTGAAGAAGCGTCTGCAGCGCGAGACGTTCGATCTGCTGGTGCTCGACTGGAACGTACCCGACATGTCCGGCGAGGAAGTGCTGAAGTGGGTGCGTGCCAATCAGACCGAGCACAGCCTGCCGATCATCTTCATGACGAGCCGCGACGACGAGGCGGGGATCACGCAGATCCTCAACGCCGGCGCCGACGATTACGTGGTCAAGCCGGTGTCGGGCCCGATCCTGCGCGCGCGCATCGGCTCGCTGCTGCGTCGCGCGTATCCGGTCAACGCCGAGGCCACCGTTCGCGAATTCGATCAATTCCGTTTCGACGTGAACCTGAAGCAGGCCTACGTCGGCGACAAGGCCGTGAGCCTCACGCAGAAGGAATTCGAACTCGCGCTGCTGCTGTTCCAGCACCTCGACCGGCCGCTGTCGCGCGCGCACATTCTCGATCTCGTGTGGAAGCAGGCGACCGACATCCCGTCGCGCACGATGGATACGCACATCTCGATGCTGCGCACCAAGCTCGGCCTGCGGCCCGAAAACGGTTATCGCCTCGCGCCGATCTACGGCTACGGCTACCGGCTCGAACGGGTCGGGCAGGGAGAACCGGAGTGACCACGGGAATCACGCAGCGCACGGCGAACCTGCGCACGGTCGCGCGGCGCGCAGCCTGCGCGGTCGCGTTTGCGTTCGCCGCGCAGCATGCGGCGGCCCAGCCGCCCGCGGCGGCGGGCAAGACGGTCGTCTACCGCACGCAGGCGGGCGACACGCTGTACGACGTCGCCGCGCGCTATCTGCAGGGCGCGGACGACTGGCAACTGCTTCAACAGATCAACGGCGTGCCCGCGCCGAAGCACCTGCAGCCCGGCATCGCGCTGAAGCTGCCGGTGGCGCGCCTGCGCAAGGAAAAGCTGACCGCGCGCGTCATCGCGGTGCAGGGCACGGCCGAACGGGCGTCCGGCGATGCTTTTGCGCCGCTCGCGAACGACGCGACGCTCGCCGAGGGCGATCGCGTGCGCACGGGCCCGAACGGTTTCGTGACGCTCGAGCTCGCCGACGGCACGCACATGAGCCTGCCGCCCGACAGCCAGCTCGACCTGAAGGCGCTGCGCCGCACGGTGCTGACCGGCACGCTCGATCGTGAGTTCGAACTCACGCGCGGCTCGGTCGACAGCGAGGTCACTCATCTGAAAAAACGCGACGACCGCTTCCAGATCCGGTCGCCGTCGGTCGTGGCCGGTGTGCGCGGCACGCACTTTCGCGTGAACTACGATGCGGCCGGCAATGCGTCGACGCGCGTCGAAGTGCTCGACGGCACCGTCGGCGTCGCAGGCGGCCGTAAGCCCGCCGATCCGACGCTCGTGCATGCGAATTTCGGCAGCGTCACGACATCGTCCGGCGCGGTCGGCGCACCCGTCGAGCTGCTGCCCGCACCGGCGCTCGCGCATCCCGACAAGGTGCAGGACGAGCCCGAGGTCGCCTTCGACGTCGCGCCGCTCGCCGACGCGCATGCGTACCGCGTGCAACTCGCGCACGACGCCGGGCTGCTCGACCTGTTCCGCGAAACGCGCACCGATTCGCCGCGCGCGGTTTTCCGCGACGTCCCGAACGGGAACTACTTCGTGCGGGTTGCCGCGATCGACGCGAACGGCCTCGAGGGCCGGCCGCGGACGTACGCGTTCGAACGCCGCGTGATGGGGCTCGACGCGAGCGCGTCGCCCGGTGCCGGCGGCTACGAGTTCCGCTGGTCGCCGAACGGGTCGGGCAAGGGGGCGCGCTACCGGTTCGTGCTGTCGCGCTCGAAGGACCTGAGCGCGCCGGTCGTCGACCAGGTCGGCCTGCGTGCGCGCCAGATCACCGTTGCGCACCTGCCGCCGGGCGACTATTTCTGGGCCGTGACCGTCGAGGAGTTCGAGGGCGGCAAGTTCTACGAGAAGACCAGTCCGGTCAGCGCGTTCACGCTGTCGCGCTGATCCGCGGCGCATGAAACCCGACTCCGTTTCTCCGCGGCGGCGCCTCGGCCGCCGCTTCCTGATCGAATGGATCGCGATCGGCTGCCTCGGGATCGCGGTGATCCTCGCGTGCGCGCTCGGCCGGCTGTCGGCGAGCGTCGACGGCCTGATCTACGACCGGCTGCTGATGCTGCGCAGCCTGCCGCTGTCACCCGACGTGGTCGTCGTCGACATCGACAACCAGAGCGTGTCCGCGCTCGGCCGCTGGCCGTGGTCGCGCGACGTGCATGCGCGGCTGCTCGACACGCTGGCGCGCGCGCAGCCGGCCGCCGTCGTCTACGATGTGCTGTTTACCGAACCGTCGCCGGAAGATCGCGCGTTCGCGGACGCCATGACCCACGTGCCGACCTTCCTGCCCGTGCTGCTGAGCCCCGAGCAGGCGGACGGCACGCGCGCGGTCGATCCGCCGGTGGCCGCGCTGGCGGCGCGCGCGGTCGGGCTCGGCCACATCAACCTCGAAGTCGATCGCGACGGCATCGTACGCAGCGTGGCGCTGTACGAAAGCGACGGCCGCGTGCGCTGGCCGCAGCTGATGGTGCCCGTGTATCGCGCGATCCTGGGCGGCCAGCTGCATCCGGTCGGCGGTGCGCCCGGCGCGCATGCGCACGACCTGTCGCGCGACGCGACCAGCGAGGGCCGCTACCTGATCCCGTTCAGCCGCAACACACCCGCGTATCCGACGCTGTCGTTCGACGACGTCCTCGAAGGGCGCGTGAAGCCCGATGCGCTGCGCGGCAAGATCGTCGTCGTCGGCGTGACGGCGTCGGGGCTGTACGACCGCTTCGCCACGCCCGTGTCCGGCGAGTTCGGGCCGCTCGCCGGCGTGTATATCCATGCCAACGTGCTCGACATGCTGGCGACCGGCAGCGCGATCTCGCCGGCGTCGCGCGCCGGGCTGTTCGTCGCGTCGCTGCTGCCGCTCGCCGTGCTGCTGGGCGGCTTCCTGATGCTGTCGCCGTGGCGCGCGCTGCTGCTCACGCTGAGCCTGGCCGCGCTGGCCGTCGTCGCGAGCATGGCGCTGCTGTTCGAGGCGCGCATCTGGCTGTCGCCGGCGCCCGCGATCTTCGGGCTGATCGCCGTCTACCCGATCTGGAACTGGCGGCGTCTGGAAATGACGATGTCGTACCTGCGCCGCGAGCTGCAGCGGCTCGCCGACGAGCCGCACCTGCTGCCCGAGGCGCCGCGTACGCGCAGCGTCGGCGGCGACGTGCTCGAGCGGCAGATGGCGCTGATGGCGCAAGCCGCGCAGCGCGTGCAGGACATGAAGCGCTTCGTGTGGGACAGCCTCGACAGCATGCCCGAGCCGATCTTCGTGACCGACCTGGCCGGCACCGTGCTGATCGCGAACCATGCGGCCAAGCGCTACGGGTCGCGCCTGTCGCTGCCGCTGCCGGAAGGCCGGCCGCTGCGCACCGCGCTCGGCGAGCTGACCTTCATGAAGACCGTCGACGGCAACGCCGAACACGACGCGACGATCCGCGAACACTGGCCGGCCGCACTCGACCCGACGCTCGAGGCCGAGCACGACGCGATGGCGCGCGGCATCGAGGTGCGCGATCGTGACGGGCTCGACCATCTGCTGCGCTACGCGGCGTGTACGAACGCGCAGGGCCGCGTGACGGGCTGGATCGCCGGCCTCGTCGACGTGACCGAACTCCACGCGGTCGAGCGGCAGCGCGAGGAAGCGCTGCACCTGCTGTCGCACGACATGCGCTCGCCGCAGTCGTCGATTCTCGCGCTCGTCGAGATCGAGCGCGACCGCGCCGAGACCGATGCGATGCGCGGGCTGCTCGCGCGGATCGAGCGCTATGCGCACCGCGCGCTGTCGCTGGCCGACGAGTTCGTGCAACTGGCGCGCGCGGAGTCGCAGGTGTACCAGCTCGAGGTGACGAGCCTCGTCGACGTGCTGATCGATGCGAGCGACGAGGTGTGGCCGCAGGCGCAGGCGAAGCACATTCGCGTCGACACCGACGTCGGCACCGACATGTGCTGGGTGCGCGCGGACCGCTCGCTGATCACGCGCGCGTTCGTGAACCTGCTGAACAATGCAGTCAAATACAGTCCGTCCGATACCGTGATCACGTGTACGCTGGCGGTCGAGCACGCGTCGAAACGGATGTTCTGTACGATTCGCGATCAGGGATACGGCATTGCGCCGGAAGATCAGCGGCATCTGTTCGAGCGTTTCAAGCGATTCCATGCCGGCGAGCGGCCCGAAATCTCGGGCTCCGGGCTCGGCATGGCATTCGTGAAGACGGTCGTCACGCGCCATGGGGGCAGCGTGTCGGTCGACAGCGAGGTGGGTGTCGGCACCGCGGTGACGGTGTCGCTGCCCGCGATCGACGAGCCGTCCGCCTGACAGGGCCGGGCGCGACGGCAGGCATTTGGGGAAAGCCATGAGAAAGGAATGGGCAGCGGCCGCGCTGGCGGCGTCGCTGTTGACGGGTTGCGCCGGCATGACGAGCGGCGTCAGTGCGGTCGGGCAGCCGAACGCGTTCGCATCCGGTGCGCACGGCTACGATTTCGTGCGGACGGCCGCGCAGGCCGACGATGCGGAATACCGGCAGATCGAGACGCTCGTGCGCGACGAACTCGCGCACCGCGGCTTCGATACGAAGCCGCTCGCGGCCGCGCGCTACCGGCTGTCGATCGCGTATGCGACGCAGCCGGCCTCGGTCGCGGCGCGCGCCGACGGGTGCGGGGCCGCGAGCAGCGCATGCGTGACCGTCGACGGGCCGGCGCCGTTCGCGCTGCCGTTCATGGGCCGCGTGTATCGCCATGTGCTGACGCTGCGCTTCGTCGACGCGAAATCGGGCGCCGACGTCTACCGCGTGTCGGCCGCGCTGCGCGATCGCGATCCCGGCACGCAGCAGGCCGCGCCGGCGCTCGTGAAGAGCGCACTCGCGAAGGTGCCGTTCGGCGACGGCGGCGGCTGGCTCGTCAAGACGAAAAAAGACGACGCGGGCGGGATGCCGGGCGTCGTCTCGGTGAAGCCGGCCGAAGCGCGCTGAGCGTCGGCCGGTGAGGTGGGGGCGGGCCCGCCGGAGCGGGCCGTCGTGCCCTTGCCGCGTTCAGGCGGCCGGGTGTGCGCCGTTGCGTGCGCGCAGGTACGCGTCGAACTCCGCGCCGACTTCCGCGTGGCGCAGCGCGAATTCGACCGTCGCCTTCAGGTAGCCGAGCTTGCTGCCGCAGTCGTAGCGCGTGCCCTGGTACTTGTAGGCCAGCACTTGCTCATCGGCGAGCAGCGCCTGGATCGCGTCGGTGAGCTGCAGCTCGCCGCCCGCGCCGGGCTTCAGCGCACGCAGGTGCTCGAAGATCCGCGGCTTCAGGATGTAGCGGCCGACCACGCCGAGGTTCGACGGCGCGACTTCCGGCGCCGGCTTCTCGACGATCGCCGACATCTTGACGATCGACTCTTCCCACTCCTTGCCGTCGACGATCCCGTACGACTTCGTCTCCGACGGCGGGATCTCTTCGACGCCGATCACCGAGCTGTGATAGTGGTCGAACACGTCGACCATCTGCTTCATCACGGGCGGGTTGCCGTCGAGCAGGTCGTCCGCGAGGATCACCGCGAACGGGTTGTCGGCCACCAGCTTTTCCGCGCACAGCACCGCATGACCGAGGCCGAGCGCTTCCGGCTGGCGCACATAGAAGCAGTCGACATGGCTCGGCTTGATGCTGCGCACCAGTTCCAGCAGCTTTTCCTTGCCGCGCGCCTCGAGTTCGGCCTCGACCTCGTACGACTTGTCGAAGTGGTCCTCGATCGCGCGCTTGCTGCGCCCGGTGACGAAGATCATCTCGGTGATGCCGGCGGCGATCGCTTCTTCGACCGCGTACTGGATCAGCGGCTTGTCGACGACCGGCAGCATTTCCTTGGGGCTCGCTTTCGTTGCCGGGAGGAACCGCGTGCCGAGACCAGCAACGGGGAACACTGCCTTGGTAACTTTCAACATGATCGAACCTTTATTCCTGTAATCGACTTGTCAGATGGTCTATGTTCACGTCCCCATTATAGTGAACGCAAACGACCTTACCCTTTGTTACGCAGGCAACCGATCGAGCTGCGCGCGCAGTTTTTCTAGCGTGCTCTGGAATTCCGCGACGCGCTTCTGCTCCTGTTCGACCACGGCCGGCGGCGCTTTCGCGACGAACGCCTCGTTGCCGAGCTTCGCATTGCACTTCGTGATCTCGTTCGTCAGGCGCGTGATTTCCTTCGACAGGCGCTCGCGTTCGGCCGCGACGTCGATCTCGACCTTCAGCACCAGCTTGTTCGGCCCGACGATCGCGATCGGCGCGCCGTGCGCTTCCTTGTCGAGCGTCGCTTCGTCCGCGAGGATCTGCACTTCCGACAGGCGCGCGAGCGCCTGGACGTACGGCGCGAACGAGCGCAGGCGCTCGGCATCGCCGGCTGCGAGCAGCGGCACCTTGGTGGCCGGCGACAGGTTCATCTCGCCGCGCAGGTTGCGGCACGCGTCGACGATCGCCTTCAGGTCGGCCGCCCACTGTTCGGATACCTCGTCGATCTTCTGCAAATTCGCGATCGGGTACGCCTGCGTCATCAGCGACGCTTCGCCCTCGGCCTTGCCTTGCGGATAACGGCCCGCCAGCGGCGCGACCTTCTGCCAGAGCGCTTCGGTGATGAACGGAATGATCGGATGCGCGAGACGCAGCACCGTCTCGAGCACGCGCAGCAGCGTGCGGCGCGTCGCGCGCTGCTGTTCCGGCGTGCCGTTCTGGATCTGCACCTTCGCGAGTTCGAGATACCAGTCGCAGTATTCGTCCCACACGAACTTGTAGATGCTGCTGGCGATGTTGTCGAAGCGGTAATCGGCGAAACCCTTCGCGATGTCGGCCTCGGTGCGCTGCAGCAGGGACACGATCCAGCGGTCGGCCGCCGAGAAATCGAGGTAGCCGCCCGGGCCGCAATCGCCCGCGCCGCAGACGTCCGGCTTGTCGCTGCCGCAGTCGTGGCCTTCGCAGTTCATCAGCACGAAGCGCGTGGCGTTCCACAGCTTGTTGCAGAAGTTGCGATAGCCTTCGCAGCGTGCGAGGTCGAAGTTCACGTTGCGGCCGAGCGTCGCCATCGACGCCATCGTGAAGCGCAGCGCGTCGGTGCCGAACGCGGCGATGCCGTCCGGGAATTCCTTGCGCGTCTTCTTCTCGATCGTCGCGGCCTGCTTCGGGTTCATCAGGCCCGTCGTGCGCTTCGCGACCAGCGTGTCGAGGTCGATGCCGTCGACGATGTCGATCGGGTCGAGCGTGTTGCCCTTGCTCTTCGACATCTTCTGGCCTTCCGCGTCGCGCACGAGGCCGTGCACGTAGACGGTGTGGAACGGCACCTTGCCCGTGAAGTGCGTGGTCATCATCACCATCCGGGCGACCCAGAAGAAGATGATGTCGAAGCCGGTGACGAGCACCGACGACGGCAGGAAGTGCTTCAGTTCAGGCGTTTCGTTCGGCCAGCCGAGCGACGAGAACGGCACGAGCGCCGACGAGAACCACGTGTCGAGCACGTCCTCGTCGCGCTTCAGCGCACCGGTGTAACCCTTCGCGGCAGCCTGCGCGCGCGCTTCTTCCTCGTTGCGCGCGACGAACACCTCGCCGTTCTCGCCGTACCACGCGGGAATCTGGTGGCCCCACCACAGCTGGCGCGAGATGCACCAGTCCTGGATGTTCTCGAGCCACTGGTAGTAGGTGGTCGTCCAGTTTTCCGGGACGAACTTGATCTGGCCGCTGCGCACGACGTCGAGCGACGTTTCCGTGATCGACTTGCCCGGATTGAACGTGCCTTCCGGCGCCGGCTTCGTCATCGCGACGAACCACTGGTCGGTCAGCATCGGCTCGATCACGACGCCCGTGCGGTCGCCGCGCGGCACCATCAGCTTGTGCGGCTTCACCGAGTCGAGGAAGCCTTCCGCGTCGAGGTCGGCGACGATCGCCTTGCGCGCGTCGAAGCGGTCGAGGCCGCGGTACTGCTCGGGGCCGTTGTCGTTGATCTTCGCGTCGAGTGTCAGGATCTCGATCGGCGCGAGCTTGTGGCGCTGGCCGACCTGGTAGTCGTTGAAGTCGTGCGCGGGCGTGACCTTCACGACGCCCGTGCCGAACTCGCGGTCGACGTAGTCGTCGGCGATCACCGGAATCTCGCGGCCCGTGAGCGGCAGCGTGACGAGCTTGCCGATCAGGTGCGCGTAGCGCTCGTCTTCCGGGTGGACCATCAGCGCGACGTCGCCGAGCATCGTTTCCGGGCGCGTCGTGGCGACGGTCAGCGAGCCCGAGCCGTCGACGAGCGGGTAGCGGATGTGCCACAGGTGGCCGTTTTCCTCTTCGCTCACGACTTCGAGGTCCGACACGGCGGTCAGCAGCACCGGATCCCAGTTGACGAGCCGCTTGCCGCGGTAGATCAGGCCCTGTTCAAAGAGCGTGACGAACACGTCGCGCACGGCGGCCGACATCTTGTCGTCCATCGTGAAGTATTCGCGCGACCAGTCGGGCGATGCGCCGAGGCGGCGCACCTGGCCGGTGATCGTCGAACCCGACTTTTCCTTCCATTCCCACACGCGCTCGACGAACTTCTCGCGGCCGAGGTCGTGGCGCGACACACCCTGCGCGTCGAGCTGGCGCTCGACGACGATCTGGGTCGCGATCCCCGCGTGGTCGGTGCCGGGCACCCACAGCGTGTTCTCGCCGAGCATCCGGTGGTAGCGGGTGAGGCCGTCCATGATCGTCTGGTTGAACGCGTGGCCCATGTGCAGCGTGCCCGTCACGTTCGGCGGCGGCAACTGGATCGAGAAATCGGGGCGGGCCGGATCGAAGGCCGGGGCCGCATAGCCGCGCCTTTCCCACTCCGGCCCCCATTGGGACTCGATGGTGTGGGGCTCGAAGCTCTTCGCAAGCGTGTTGTCGCTCATGTTGGAAATCTGCCGAAAAATGCGTGAATTGGATGCCGAATCTGACAATTATAAATGGATGCACATCGACCAGCCATCGCCTTGCCGGCGCGGGCCTCGCGGGACGCCGCAACAGCGCGTCCGTGACGTGCCGGCGAACGGATCGGGAACGGCATCGCGCGGCCGACTTATAATGTCGGGTCCGCATTTTTCTCGCCCGTTCGCTGCCGCTCCATGCCCGACCTGCTCGCCAATCTGAACCCCGAACAACTCGCCGCCGTCACGTTGCCGAACGAACCGGCGCTGATCCTCGCAGGGGCGGGCAGCGGCAAGACCCGCGTGCTGATCACCCGCATCGCGTGGCTGATCCAGCAGGGCTACGCGTCGCCGCCCACCGTGCTCGCCGTGACCTTCACGAACAAGGCCGCGCGCGAGATGATGGCGCGCCTGTCGGCGATGATGCCGATCGACACGCGCGGGATGTGGATCGGCACGTTCCACGGCCTGTGCAACCGGATGCTGCGCACGCACTGGCGTGACGCCGGCCTGCCGCAGACCTTCCAGATCCTCGATACGGCCGACCAGCTGTCCGCGATCAAGCGGCTGATGAAGGCGGCGAACGTCGATGATGAAAAGTACCCGCCGAAGAACGTCCAGTACTTCATCAACAACGCGAAGGAGCAGGGGCTGCGTCCCGACAAGGTCGACGCGTCCGACAACTTCAACCGCAAGTTCGTCGAGCTGTACCAGGCGTACGACCAGCAGTGCCAGCGCGAGGGCGTCGTCGATTTCCCCGAGCTGCTGCTGCGCTGCTACGAACTGCTCGCGTACAACGCGCCGCTGCGCGCGCACTACCAGGCGCGCTTCCGCCACATCCTCGTCGACGAGTTCCAGGACACCAACAAGCTGCAGTACGCGTGGCTCAAGATGCTCGCGGGCGGCGAGAACGCGATCTTCGCGGTCGGCGACGACGACCAGTCGATCTACGCGTTCCGCGGCGCGAACGTCGGCAACATGCGCGACTTCGAAGACGAATTCCGCGTGCGCAACCTGATCAAGCTCGAGCAGAACTACCGGTCGCACGGCAACATCCTCGACGCGGCCAACCAGCTGATCTCGAACAACGCGCACCGCCTCGGCAAGAACCTGCGCACCGATGCGGGCCACGGCGAGCCCGTGCGCGTGTACGAAGCGAGCACCGATTCGCAGGAAGCCGGCTGGATCGTCGAGGAGATCCGCTCGCTGATCAACACCGGGATGGCGCGCAGCGAAGTGGCCGTCCTGTACCGCAGCAACGCGCAGTCGCGCTCGATCGAGCACACGCTGATGTCGTCGGGCATCCCGTACCGCGTGTACGGCGGCCTGCGCTTCTTCGAGCGCCAGGAAGTGAAGCATGCGCTCGCGTACCTGCGCCTGATCGACAACCCGAACGACGACACCGCGTTCGTGCGCGTCGTGAACTTCCCGACCCGCGGCATCGGCGCGCGCTCGATCGAGCAGCTGGCCGACGCCGCGCGCCTGTACGGCTGCTCGATGGCCGCCGCGATTCCGTACGTGACGGGCAAGGCCGGCACGAGCCTCGGCGGGTTCGCGAACCTGGTCGCGAAGATGCGCGCCGACACGCAGCACATGAACCTGCCCGACACCGTCGAGCACATCGTGCGCGCCAGCGGCCTCGCCGATTTCTACCAGGGCGAGCGCGAAGGCCAGGATCGTCTCGAGAACTTGCAGGAACTCGTGAACGCGGCCACCGCGTTCATCGCCGAGGAAGGCTACGGGCTCGACACGCCGGCGCGGTCGATCCCGCTGCGCGCGGGTGCGATCGCGGCGCCCGAGCTCGGCACCGCGACGGACGATCCGGCGGTCGACGTGCTCGACCCGGTATCGCCCGCCGACCCGGCACAGAACCCCGACACGATGACGCCGCTCGCCGGCTTCCTGTCGCATGCGTCGCTCGAGGCCGGCGACAATCAGGCGCAGGCCGGGCAGGACGCCGTGCAGCTGATGACGGTGCACGCGGCGAAGGGGCTCGAATTCTCGGCCGTGTTCATCACGGGTCTCGAGGAAGGGCTGTTCCCGCACGAGAACAGCGTGCTCGAATCCGACGGCCTCGAGGAAGAGCGCCGGCTGATGTACGTCGCGATCACGCGTGCGAAGGAGCGGCTCTACCTGTCGTTCGCGCAGAGCCGGATGCTGCATGGCCAGACGCGCTACAACGTGCGCTCGCGCTTCTTCGACGAACTGCCCGAGCACGTGCTCAAGTGGCTGACGCCGAAGGTCGAGGCCGGTTCGCGCTGGGGTGGCCGGTCGGACAACGCCGGGTACGGGCGCGACTGGTTCGCGCGGCCGGGCGGCGGCAGTCGCGAGCAGATCGTCGATCCGGCCGTATCCGCGCCGCTGCCCGCGTTCGCGAACAAGCAGCGCGCGGCCGATGCCGGTTTCCGGGTCGGCCAGCAGGTGTTCCACACCAAGTTCGGCGAAGGTACGGTCACCGCGCTCGAGGGCAACGGCACCGATGCGAAGGCGCAGGTGAAATTCAAGCGGCACGGCGAGAAGTGGCTCGCGCTGGCGGTCGCGAAACTGCAGGCGGTGGAATGATGGGCATCGACTTGAATGTGACGCCTGCGGCTCGCCCGCTCGGCGTTCTGGCCGCGCTGCCCGAGGAACTCGGCGACCTGATCGCCGCGATGCGCGCCGACGGCGCGATGAAGACGGTCACGCTCGGCCGTCGCGATTATCACGTCGGCACCGTGCACGGCGCGGCCTGCGTCGTGACGCTCGCCCGGGTCGGCAAGGTCGCGGCCGCCGCGACGGTCAGCGCGCTGATCCACGTGTTCGGCGTGGCGGGCGTCGTGTTCACCGGCGTCGCGGGCGGCGTGTCGCGCACGGTGCGCGTCGGCGATGTCGTCGTGGCCGACACGCTGTTGCAGCACGATCTCGACGCGTCGCCGCTCTTTCCGCGTTACGAGGTGCCGCTGCTCGGCATCACGCGGTTCGCGACCGATGCGGCGCTGACCGCGGGCCTGCGGGCGGCGTGCACGCAGTTCGTCGAGGAAGAGGGCGCGCAGTTCGCCGCGCGCTTCGGCCTGGCCGGTGCGACGCTGCATGCGGGGCTCATCATCAGCGGCGACCGCTTCGTATCGAGCGAGCGCGAGGTCGTCGCGTTGCGCGATGCGCTGCCGGATGCGCTCGCGGTCGAGATGGAAGGCGCCGCGATTGCGCAGGTCTGTGCGGAGCACGACGTGCCGTTCGCGCTCGTGCGCACGATCTCCGATACGGCCGACGATCATGCGACGCAGTCGTTCTCGCATTTCCTGTCGGCGATCGCGAGCAGCTATTCGTCCGGCATCCTCAAGCGTTTCCTGACGCTGCATGCGACGACGGCGGCCTGAAGCCGCCGCCGTTTTCCGCATTCCTTCATTCGAGCCGTTCGACCGGCCGCGGCGCGCACGCCGCGGCCGGTGCGTCACGCCTGCTTGCGCCGGCTGCTTTCGAGGTTCGGCAGGAACACCGTCAGCACGCCGATCAGCGGCAGGAACGAGCACACCTTGTAGACGAACGGGATGCTCGTCGCGTCGGCGAGCTGGCCGAGCACGGCCGCGCCGATCCCGCCGAGACCGAACGCGAAGCCGAAGAACAGGCCCGCGACCATCCCGACCTTGCCGGGCATCAGCTCCGTCGCATAGACGAGGATCGCGGCGAACGCCGACGCGAGCACGACGCCGATGATCACGGTCAGCACGCTGGTCCAGAACAGGTTCGCGTACGGCAGCAGCATCGTGAACGGCGCGACGCCGAGGATCGACACCCAGATTACGTACTTGCGGCCGATCCGGTCGCCCACCGGCCCGCCGATCAGCGTGCCGGCCGCCACGGCCGCGAGGAACACGAACAGGTGGATCTGCGCGGCCTGCACCGACAGGTGGAACTTGTCGATCAGGTAGAACGTGAAATAGCTGTTGATGCTCGCGAGGTAGAAGTACTTCGAGAACACGAGCAGCACCAGCACGCCGATCGCACTCATCACGCGGCCGCGCGACAGCGTCGGGTGGCCGGCCGCCGCGGCCTTCTTCTTCATCGACGGATGCTTCTTGTACCAGTGGCCGATCTGCGTGAGCACGATCATCGCGACGAGCGCGGCCGCCGAGAACCACGCGATGCTGTGCTGGCCGTGCGGAATGATCACCAGCGCGGCGAGCAGCGGCCCGAGCGCGGAACCCGCGTTGCCGCCGACCTGGAACACCGACTGCGCGAGCCCGTGCTGGCCGCCCGACGCCATCCGCGCGACGCGCGACGACTCGGGATGGAACACCGACGAACCGCAGCCGACCAGCGCGGCGGCCACCAGCAGCATCGGGAAATTCGGCGCGACCGACATCAGCAGCAGCCCCGCGAGCGTGAAGCCCATGCCGACCGGCAGCGAATACGGTTTCGGACGCTTGTCGGTATAGAGGCCGATGAGCGGCTGCAGCAGCGACGCCGTGATCTGGTAGGTGAGCGTGATCAGGCCGATCTGCGCGAACGACAGCGCGAACTGGCTCTTGAGCATCGGATAGATCGCGAGGATCAACGACTGGATCATGTCGTTGAGCATGTGCGAGAAGCTGATCGCGCCGAGCACCGGGTACACGGTGCGGGCGACGGGCGGGGCGGATGGCTGGGCGGCGGCTGCGCCGGCGGAGCCGGTGTCGAGGCTGGTTTCCATGTGAGAGCTGAACGAGTTGAGGTGGCGGGCGCGCTCTGCTGGGGATCGGCGCGTCTTGAATCGTTGCTGCGTCAAAGAAGTGTAATGTGGCGTATCAAGAATGTCAGGACAAGTTTTATCGCGAATCGGACATTCATCTGACGGATCGTCCGATGCGTATTTTTTTGACCGGGTATAACGCAGGCGGCGCCCCTGCCGGTCGGCGGAGGGCGCGCCCGGGGCCGATGCGTGGTTTCCCGGACTCAAGAAACGGCGGTGGCGGCCGTAGAACGACCCAATGACAACAGGCGCGCCGCGCCCGGCACCGGTTATCCGCCGGTGCGGGCGCAGGACGCGCGGCAAGGCCAGCCATCGCGGGAACGCCGGGACCGACCTTTCCGGCCGCGTGATCAATACGGGGATAGTTCGATGAAAGCAGCATCTTTGCATCCACAGCCGGGTGCGGCCGCCGCCGCACCCGACGTTGCCGCCGGCCGCGCCGCACGGCGCCTGCGCGCGGCGCGTCGCGAGCGCCGGCCGTGGACCGTCAAGGCGACGTTGCGCGCCGCCTTCGCGATCCTGCTCGCCGGCACGCTGGCGATCGGCGTGTTTTCGCTCTGGCAGATCAGCCGGCTGAATGCGTCGATCGCGTCGGTCTACGAGCAGGGCCACGTCGCGAGCCGCGCGGCCGAGGAGGTCCGGGCCGAAGTGCTGCGCGCGAGCCGTGCCCAGAAGATGCTGCTGACCGCGACCACCGCGAAGGAGCGCGACGAACTGGGCGCCGACGTGGGCGCGGGGCTCGCGTCGATCGGCCAGGCGCTCGGCACGCTGCAGCGCTACGCGGATCCCGCCGACGCCGACGATTCGGCGCGGCTGCACGCGTTCTCGACGGCGGTCGGTACGTGGAGCGCGCATCTGCGCGATTTCGTCGAACTCGTGCGTGCGCAGCCGCTCGACCTGTCGCAGATGAACTGGCAGGTCGGCACGCAGGACGTGTCGCTGCTGGTCGAAACGGGCAAGCTCGAGAAACTCGTCGCCGAACTCGTGAAGACGCGCGGCGCGAAATCGAAGGCGACGCTCGATGCGTCCGCCACCATCTTCTCGTCGTCGTTCGCGATGATCGCGGCGATGACGGTTGCGCTGATCGTGCTCGCGATCGTGATCGCCGAGCGCGTCGTGCGCCGTCTCGCGTCGCAACTCGGCGGCGAGCCCGCGCACGCGAAGGCGATCGCCGCGGACATCGCGCGCGGCGACCTGACGCGGCCGATCACGCTGGGCCGGCATGACCGCGACAGCATGGTGCGGGCACTGGCCGAGATGCAGACCGGGCTCGCGGCGACCGTCGGCGAGATCGCCGTCAGCGCCGAGGCGATCGCGGCGGCGTCCGGCGAGATCTCCACCGGCAACCTCGACTTGTCGAAGCGCACCGAGCAGCAGGCCGTCGCGCTCGAACGCACCGCGGCCAGCATGGAGCAGCTCACGTCGACCGTACGCCAGAACGCCGAGAACGCGCGGCAGGCGAGCGCGCTCGCGGCCAATGCGTCGGCCGTCGCGGAGACGGGCGGGGAAGTCGTCGGGCGTGTGGTGGCGACGATGAGCGAGATCGACGACAGCGCGAAGAACATCCGCGACATCATCGGCACCATCGAGGGGATCGCGTTCCAGACCAACATTCTCGCGTTGAATGCGGCGGTCGAGGCCGCACGCGCCGGCGAACAGGGGCGTGGCTTCTCGGTGGTCGCGGGCGAGGTGCGGCTGCTCGCGCAGCGCTCGGCGACCGCGGCGAAGGAGATTCGCGAGTTGATCGGTGCGTCGGTGGAGCGCGTCGCGAACGGTGCGACGCTCGCGCACGACGCGGGCCGCACGATGGGCGACGTCGTGCGTGCGGTCAAGCGCGTGACCGACATCATCGGTGAAATTTCCGCCGCGTCGGACGAACAGAGCGCCGGGATCGACGAGATCGGCCGCGCGGTCACGCAGATGGACGCCGGCACCCAGCAGAACGCGGCACTCGTCGAGCAGGCGGCCGCCGCGGCGAATGCGCTCGACGAGCAGGCGCAGGCGTTGAAGTCACTGGTCGGGCGCTTTCGCATCGCGGCCTGAGCGCGCCCGGCCGTCCCGCGTTTACGACTTCTTCTGCTTGTCCGGATCGATGATGACCGTGCAGGTCGTGCCCGCCGACAGCACCACGTCGGCCGGCACGTCGTCGATCTTGATGCGCACCGGCACGCGCTGCGCAAGGCGCACCCAGTTGAAGGTCGGGTTCACGTCCGCGACGAGGTCGCGGCTCTGCGGATTGTCGCGATCGTAGATGCCGCGCGAGATGCTTTCGACGTGGCCCTTCATCACGCCGCCGCTCATCAGCCGCATCTCGGCCGGCGCACCGATCTTCACGCGCGGCAGCTTGGTTTCCTCGAAGTAGCCGTAGACCCAGAACGAATGGCTGTCGACGATCGCGAGCTTCGCCTGGCCGGCCACCGCGTAGTTGCCCTTGAAGGTCTGCAGGTTCGTGATGTAGCCGTCGACCGGCGCGACGACGCGCGTGCGCTCGAGGTTGAGCTTCGCGGCATCGAGCGCGGCGATCGCCTGCTGGTACTGCGCGTCGGCGCTCGACGCGCTGTGCGCGGCGTTCTCGCGGTTTTCCTTCGACACGACGAGCGCATCGAGATCCGCGCGGCGGGCCGCGTCGTCGCGGCGCATCTGCAGTTCCGCGCGGCGGGCGGCGACGGCCGCCTGCGCCTGCTCGACCGCGATCTGGTAGTGCGACGGGTCGATCTGCATGATCAGGTCGCCTTTCTTGACGAGCTGGTTGTCATGCACGGGCAGCTCGACGATCGCGCCCGACACGTCCGGCGCGACGTTGACGATCTCGGCGCGCACGCGCCCGTCGCGCGTCCACGGATCATCCATGTAGTGCACCCACAGCGAGCGCCCGATCAGGATCGCGACGAGAAGAATGATGGCGGTCGCGACGAAGCCGAAGAGTTTTCTGAGAATCATGATGGTTCGGAATCAACGGTAAACGGCAAGACTCAGTCCGCCGCAAATGCAGACGAGAAGGCAGGCCCGGAACAGCGACGGGTGCCAGACGAGTCGGTAGAGGCCCGTGTAGGCGAGCAGGCGGTCGACGGCCCAGGTCGCGAGCGCGCCGAGGACGAACATCAGCACCACCGTGGGCATGTAGGCATCGAGAATGGCGATTTCACGCGGCATCATGACGAGGCTCCTGGTTGGGGACGCACGGGGCGGTTGCGGTTGAGCGCGGCGAGCGGCGATTCGGGATCGAGCAGGGCCGTGCGCACGAAATGCAGGTGGCTCAGGATCCGCTGCAGCCGGTGGCGTTCCTCGCGCGTCGGCGTGAACGCGTCGAGCGTCTGCCGGGTCGCGTCGATCGCATCGTTGACCGCGGCGAGCGTGGCGTCGAAGCGTTCGGCGTCCGGCCGGGTGAACAGCGACGACAGCGCGGCGCGCATCGTCTCGATCGCGCGTCGCCACGGCGTCGTCGGCGCATAGCGCGGATCGGACGGCAGCGTGGCCAGCTCGTGGCGCAGGTCGATGGCCGCGTTGCCGGTTTCGAGCACCGCGAACATCCAGCGCAGCGCGTCGCGCTGCACGTCGGGCTGGTCGGCCGACAGCGTGTGCGCCTGGTACATCAGGTCGCGCGCGCCGCTCTCGAAGCGCGTGCGCAAGCCGGCGAGCCGCGCATGGCAGGCCGCGACGGCCTGGTGGCGCAGGTCGGCGAGCAGGCGCTTCTTGAGCCACGGCGCGGTCGGCGGGAACAGCACGGCGAATGCGATCGCCGATACCAGCATCGACAGCAGCAGCGCGAGCGCGTCGTTCATGAAGCTCATCGGATCGTAGTGCGTGATGCTGTCCGGGCCGGCGAGGAAGCAGAAGAAGATCAGGTAGCCCATCCCGTAGCCCGCGAGCTTCGGCTTCAGCGTCATGTAGATGCCGATCGCGAGCAACGGCGCGAGCGCCGCGCACAGCAGCCAGAAGCCGTCGATCCGCGGGTAGATGCCGAACATCAACAGGAAGCCGGTGCAAACGGCCAGCGCCGTGCCCATCCCCATCTGGGCGGCCATCGCGGTCGGGCGCGGCGCCGATGACGCGAGCGCGCAGGTCGCCGCGGCGTTCAGCACCAGCATCACGCCGCTCGGCCACGCGGTCTCGATCCAGAACCCGCCCAGCGCGAGAATCACCGTCGCGGTGCGGATCCCCGCGATCGTGGCGGCCGTCCGGTTGGTGCGCGGCTCGTAGCGCTCGATCCAGCGTTCGCGCTCGTGCGTCGCGGTCGCGAGCGACGCGTAGGTCGCCGCGTATTCCTGCAGGTCGGTGATGAAGCGGTACAACAGCTCGGCGGCCGTGTCGAAGTCGAGCAGCGGGAAGCCGGGCTGCGTTTCGAGCTCCGCGCGCGTCGCGCGGATGCGGCGCGGCAGCGCGTCGCGCCACGCGAGC
The DNA here is from genome assembly GCF_017104705.1 of Burkholderia sp. Se-20373. Classification (NCBI taxonomy): domain Bacteria; kingdom Pseudomonadati; phylum Pseudomonadota; class Betaproteobacteria; order Burkholderiales; family Burkholderiaceae; genus Burkholderia; species Burkholderia sp. Se-20373. Next base: position 43,471 of record NZ_JAAGPH010000060.1, read on the forward strand.
AGTTGCTCGGCCGAGTGCGCGGCATCGATCGACGTGCGCACGGGTTCGCCATGGCGCGTGAGCAGCGGCGCGATTTCGCGAAAATACGGCTCGATCGCATCGATCGCGGCCTGCGCACCGGCCGCGTGCAGCCGGTTCATCAACTGATGCAGCGCGTGAAAGCGGCTCGACGCGCTCATGAACTCGCTGTTGAGCCGCGCGAGGCGGCCGCTGCGCATGCGCGTGTCCGGATTCTCGAACACGGCCATGCTGCGCGCGGCCTCGAAGCCGACCACGTCGGCGACGAAGCGCGTGTGGATCGTCTCGATGTGCGCGCGGTCGAGCTGGCCCGACAGCGCCGACGCGACGTAGTCCACGAAGCTGCCGAAGCGCTTGCGCACCGTCGTGCGCATCTGTTCGCCGGTGTATTGCGGAAACACGAGCGCACTGACGACACCGGCCGACACGATCCCGATGATGACTTCGGAAACGCGCGTCATCGCGCTCATGAAGGCGCCGTCGGGATGCTGCGACGCGGGCAGGCCGATCAGCGCGGTCGTATAGCCGGCGAGCAGGAAGCCGTAGCTGCGGAAGTTGCGGTTGCGTGCCGCGCCGGCCGTGCACAGCGCGATCCAGATGGCGATCGCCAGCAGGAACAGCTGCGGCTGCTGCGGGAACAGCCCGACGAACGTGAGCGTCGCGATGAGCCCGAAGATCGTGCCGGCGACCCGGCCGCGCCCTGCTATGCGTGCGTGTTTCCGGAAGACCAGCCGTTCGAGGAAGTCGCGTGCGCGACGATGGGCGTGTTCGCGCCGACGGTCGGGATCATCGGCGCGATGCAGGCCGCCGA
>NZ_JAAGPH010000005.1:0-128619 GCF_017104705.1 Burkholderia sp. Se-20373
TTCTTGAGCGCATCGCTGACCATCCGATCAACCGCATCGACGAGTTGTTGCCGTGGAACGTGGCGTCGGCGCTGCCGTCTACTGCCCACGTCGAACCCATCCGATAGCATCGCGCTCCCGTCGTCAACGACCTACGCTACGGTGCTGGTCGAGTGCTTACGAACAATCGCAGCGCGCCGTTGATCTGGCCCAGTGCGCGTACCAAAGGCTTGTAGGTTCTCTCAGAGTCGGGTTTGCAGCGAGCGCCACGCGACACGTCTTGCTTCCCTTGATAGCGCGATTTCGGCAGACCCATCCCGATGTCGCACTTGACCTGACTGAGGCAACCACTAGTCAGTAGCTCGCTGCCCTCGACAACGACCGTCTCGACGTTGCCATTGTCGTGCTGCCCCGTGATGTCAACGTCGATCGGCGCATTGCGAAGCGCAAGCTGTTGAAGAGTCGCATGGTCGCCGTCACGTCTGCGAAGCATGCGCTGGCTCGTCGCCTGTGCGCTCTGTGCCGCTTGCTGCGCTCGCGCGCGAGCCATGGATTTTGTTTCCACCGACGGAAGGGCCCGGCTTGTATGCGACGCATCCTCGATGCGTGTGCTGAGGCCGGATTTGTTCCGCGCATGGTACAGCGTGCAACGCAAATGGACACTATCATCGGACTTGCGGCTGCGAACCTGGGCAATTGGCTCGTACCGGAACCGCTTGCGTTTGAGGAAGCGTCGGACGTGAAATTCAGGCGACCTGCCAAATACGGGACGCCGGGGACATACGAAGTGGCACTTGCGTGGCGGAGTACAGACAGCAACCCAACAGTGGCGGCATTAGTGGATTCGTGCGCGATGTGAAGGCGTTAATCGATCATTGCGGTAGCAGAAGTGAAGGTGCCATCCGATACAGAAGTGACGTCTGACTGGTTGCGCCACGGAGGGAGCCAGTGACGCGTCATGGCCGACTGCCGCCTGATGAAGTTGCGGCTGCTGTCCCTTGCTATCCGCAGGATCACCTCTCGATCACCAGCAAACCGTGCCTACACTAGATACAAGGCCCAAATTCCCATCTTAAATCAACGGTTAGACATCGATGCGGCGGATTGTTGACGAACCCTATCAGACACCAGTCGCTGGCGTCCGTCACCTATTCGACTGGCCTGCGACAGGCCAGGTCGTGTCGGCCAATCCGGCCGGCATCGGTGCATGGGCGGAGCTACGCGGCGCGTCGGCGCTTCGGCCGTGCTGGATCGTACCGAGGCGCCGCAACTGCTCGACCGCATCGAGATGTTGACTCCGATCAGCTAAGGGACTGTAAGCTGGCCGCGATGGTGGTGTTTCCTTTCGTGGGTTCGGCGCGGCGCCGTTTTGACGGACTTGGGACCCATACTCCAGAACAGTGCAGCGAGAATTCCTTACAGAAGTGAAATGCATGTCGACCCGGTCAAGTTTCGATTTGCGGTGAATTCATGGCACCGCGCTACGACGATGGTCGCGAAATAATTCGTAAACGAGCGTGCGCAGCCATTGATGCCCTTCATCTCGCTGATAGCGTTCGTGCCAAAATTGAGAGATATCGACCGGCTCGATATCGAACGGAAGTGGGACAGCGCGTACGTCTGGCAGCTGGCCGAGCACGTACGCAAGACGGCTCGGAACACAAGCGACTAAATCACTTGCGGACACAATGCTTTCCAGGCCGAAAGAGTGTGCAAGCTGTATTGCGATATGGCGCGTGGTGCCAGATTCCGGAGATAGTGCATCAAGCGCTGCTTCGAAATTCGCATGGCTGCCTGCAGTGGGTGCATAGATGACATGGTCGGCTGAGAAGAATTGCTCAGCGGTGAGCGTCGGACCGATCGTCGGATGGTCGACGCGCACGAGAGCTACGTAAGTTTCGTGGAACAGCCGTTGCTGGTGGAAATCGGCATGTAGCCCGCTGAACATTCCTAGCGCAAGGTCGATTTCACCGAGCTTCATCATTTGCTGTGCGGCATCGAGTGGTAGATCGGTTGTAACAATGCGCAGGCCGGGGGCTGACTGATGCAGGTGTGCGACGAGAGGCGGTATGAAAATCGCTTGCCCGAGATCGCTTGTATATAGACGGAACGTGCGCGTTGATGTGGCCGGCTCGAAAGAGCGGCCCGCCTGCAACGCGGATTGCAGCGATGCAAGCCCCTCGTCGACGAGGACCGCGATCGCATCCGCGCGTGGAGTGGGTTGCATGCCGTCGGCCGTCTTAACGAACAACGCGTCGTCGAACAGCGCGCGCAGCCGCTTCAGAGTGTTGCTTACCGCTGGCTGCGTGAGATGCAGCACCTCTGCCGCGCGAGTTGTGCTTCGCGTCCGATAGAGCACATCGAACACCCGTAGCTGATTGAGATCGATGTTGTGTCGGTCAGAATCGTGTTCCATTGCGTCGATAGGTTGTAATAAATCCGGTGAATAGCGTCATTCGTCGCCGCAATTTCACATGGGACCGCAGTCTTCATATCCTAGCCGGGAAACGCTTCGCTAGGGTGGCGCGGCGTACAGGACATCTCGGGAGACACCATGCGAGACAAGATTGCACTCGAAGAGCACTTTGCTACGCTGGAAACGATCGGCGACTCTGAACATTATTTTACGTCTGATATTTGGCCGTCGAGACGCCGCCAACTGCTTGATGTCGAAGGGGAACGCATCGAGCGCATGGATGCGTGTGGTATCGACTATGCAATCCTGTCGCTGAATGCGCCGGCCGTCCAGGCAATCACTGATACGGATCGTGCGATCGACGTCGCTCGCCGCGCGAACGACCTGCTGGCCGAACAGATCGCGCGTCGCCCCGATCGCTTTGGGGCTTTCGCAGCGCTTCCGCTGCAGGACCCGGACGCTGCTGGACGCGAGCTTGAGCGCGCGGTGACTGAACTGGGTTTCAAAGGTGCTCTCGTCAATGGCTTCTCGCAGGTCGGCCACGTCGACAACGCGACTTACTACGATCTGGCGCAATTTCGACCGTTTTGGGCGGAGGTCGCACGTCTCGACGTACCGTTCTACTTGCACCCGCGCAATCCGTTGCCGAGCCAGCAACTGGCAATCGAAGGTCATCCATGGTTGATGGGACCGGCATGGGAGTTTTCGCGCGAAACGGGCGTTCATGCCCTCCGCCTAATCGGCAGCGGCCTGTTCGACGAGTTTCCGAACCTAACCGTCATTCTCGGGCATCTTGGCGAACTTGCACTGCATAACATCTGGCGCACTTCGCACTGGGCGTCAGCCGGTGGGAAGAATCCGATGGGTGTGAAGGCGAAGCGCACGTTCATCGATACGTTCCGAGCGCATTTCTACGTCACGACGAGCGGCAACTTTCGGACGATCGCCATGCGGAACGCGATCGATGAGATCGGCAGCGATCGCGTGCTGTTCTCGGCCGACTATCCTTTCGAGTCGATGGAGGAAGCGAGCGCATGGTTCGACGCTGCTGAGATTGGCGATAACGATCGACAGAAGATCGGGCGGGACAACGCGAGCCGGCTGTTCCGACTGGGTTGAGCCAAGCTGGTGTCGCCGATTCATCAGAACACCGTGGGGAAACATGGTGGCGCCCCGTCCGGGCGTCACCAGAATGAATTTGTTGTATAAGTAAGGGATTTGATCAGGCTGACCGGGTATGTTCACATACTGGGGCGTCGAGTCGTACCTAAGTCGGACAGATTGACATCGAATGGACCGCTGGGCCAGGCTAAGACGGCCGGCTCGGACGCAAGCGCCTGCTGGTCGGTTCGGTCCTGTCGTTCGGCTGGTAGAGTACGTTTCCCGTGGTAGCAGCGGAGATGCATGCTGTAGCGGTCCCGCGTTTTTTCACCGGGGTACGGTTCGGCGCCGCGATGTCAAACACAATCGCGATGACGTCTGCGTACGGTCCATGCATAGGCGATGCACCGGTCGTTACGACGATGTCTTGTTGCTTCACGTTCGGCTCCACGGCGGCGGGGTTCATCGTCGCGCACGTGATTACGCGTTACGGCTGGCATGGGATATCCGGCATCGACGGCGTGCTGCCGATCGCGCTCGGGCTAGTGATGCTCGCTGCGCCGGCCGAGTTGATGCGTTTCTTGGTTCATCCACACCCGTCGACCGCATCGGTTTCGGGTGTGCTGCGTGTATGTCTTTTGGCGTGCGAGCTGGCGCGCAGCGTGCTACCCGACCGCTACCGCCACAATAGTCCCTCCTTTCAGTGAACGCGAAAGTAACCACGGCACTCGTTCGAAATCCTACGGTGGGTCGAAAGGCTGACCTCGCTGCGTCGTTCATTCGAGTAGGAAGCGGCGCGCGCGTCGTGGCTGAGGCGGCGTGCCGTTTCGGATACGCGCGCGCCGGGCACGATGTCGAAGCCGTGCACGCCGCCGGGGAGCACGTGCAGTTCGGTCGGCACGCCTGCGCGAAGCAGGCGCTGCGCGTAGTCGAGACTCTCGTCGAGGAACAGGTCGAGCGAGCCGACCGACAGGAACGCGGGCGGCAGGCCGTCGAGCCGCGTGGCGCGTGCGGCGGCGGCATACGGCGATACGCCGTCGATGCCCGGCGCGTGACCGAGCAACGCGCTCCAGCCGAACCGGTTGTTGGCCGCATGCCAGACGAACTCGCCGGCATGCGGATGCGGCGCGCGCGTGCAGGTGCGATCGCCGAGCATCGGATAGATCAGGTGCTGGAACGCGAGCCGGTATTCGCCGCGGTCGCGTGCCAGCAGCGCCAGCGCAGCGGCGAGCCCGCCGCCCGCGCTTTCGCCTGCCACGCCGATCCGCGTTGCATCGATGCCGAGTGCATCGGCGTGGCGGAACACCCACGCGAGCGCCGCGTAGCAGTCCTCGATCGCGCCGGGAAACACGGTTTCCGGCGCGAGGCGGTAGTCGATCGAGATCAGCGCGCAGCCGAGCTGCATCACGAGCGACCGGTGCACCGCCTCGAGATCCTTCGCCGCGCCGCGCACGTAATCGCCGCCGTGCATGTGGACGATCGCCGGAAGCGGGCGTGCGCCAGCGTCGGGCAGGTAGACGAGGGCCGGGACGTCCGGCGCGCCGGTGGGACCGGGCACCGTGCGGCGTTCGAGCGTGCTGCCGGCGAGGTCGGGCGGTGGCAGCGGCAGTACGCGTTCGCGTGACTGCGCGAGGTTGTCGGCGCTGAGCGTGACGGTCGGCCAGGCCGCGAGCAGCGGGCAGATTTCAGGATCGACGAGATGCAGGGTATCCAACGCATGACTCCATCATGACGGTGGATCACGTGATCACAGCACGCTGCGCGCGATGACCCAACGGTGTACCTCGGTCGGGCCCTCGAAGATGCGCATCAACCGCGCTTCGCTGGCCATCTGTTGCAACGGCATTTCCTTCGTCATGCCCATCGCGCCGAGTGTCTGCATCGCATGATCGATGACGCTCGATGCCATTTCGGTCGCGAACACCTTGACCATCGAGATCTGCGTGCGCGCGTCCTGCCCGGCATCCACGCGCGCGGCCGCTTCGTAGGTCATGAGGCGGCACGCGTGGATCTGCGTGAGCGCGTCGGCGACCCACCACTGGACAGCCTGGCGTTCCGCGAGCGGCGCACCGAAGGTCGTGCGCTGTTTCGCATGGTCGCACAGCATCGCCACCGCGCGCTCGGCGCGGCCGATGCACCAGGCCGCCATTTCCAGCCGCCGGTTCGCGAGCCGTGCCTGCATCGGCGCGAAACCGGCGCCTTCCCGGCCCAGCAGTTGCGTGGCGGGAACACGGCAGTTCTCCAGCAAGATTTCATACGTGGACAGCCCGCCGATCATCGGGATCCGGCGTTCGATGATGAAGCCCGGCGTGTCGCGCTCGACAATGAATGCCGACATGCCGCCGCGCTTGCCTTTGCTTCGATCGGTGAGCGCCATCACGATCGTCCAGTCGGCTTCGATCGCATGGCTGATCCAGATCTTGCGGCCGTTCAGCACCCAGCCGTCGCCGTCACGCACGGCCGTCGTGGACAATGCGGCCGGATCGGAGCCGGCGCCCGGCTCGGAGATCGCCATCGCGGCACGCGTTTCGCCGCGTGCGTACGGGTCGAGATAGCGTGCGCGCTGCGCATCGTCGGCCACTTCGCACAGCATCCGCAAGTTCGGCGAGTCGGGCGGCAGGATGTACGGAGTCACGGTCGTGCCGATTGCTTCGTTCACGCCGACCATCGCAACGGCCGGCAGGTCGGCGCCGCCTGCATCGAGCGGCGCGTCGAGCCCCCACAGGCCGAGCTGTCGCGACCGCTCGTCGAGGTGTGCGCGCTCGTCAGCGAGCAGCCCGAAGCGCTGGCCGTCGGCCTCGCGCGCCATCACGGCCGATTCGAGCGGAATCAGTTCGTCCTTCACGAAGCGTGTGACGAGGTTCTGGATCATCCGGTGGTCGAGTTCGAGTTCGAAATTCATGGGAGTCGATGAGGGTGAGGGAGGAAATGCCGACGCGGTCAGCCCGCGTTCGGGCGAGACGATGCGCGGGGGCGCAGCGTGAAGCGCAATGCGATGGCACCGGCTGCGAGCAGTGCGGCGTTGAAATAGAGCCCGCCGCGCATCGACCCGGTGGCCGTGTTGAGCACGCCCATCAGGAACGGGCTCGCGAACCCGCCGATCGCGCCGGACATCGTGATCGCCGCGATCGCCACCGCCATCGAGCGCTTCGGCAGCGCGAGCCCCGGCAATACCCAGAACGCCGGTAACGCGGCGGCGTGCATAGCGACCGCGATGCAGAGAGCGAGCATCAGGTGTGTCGTGCCGGTGACGCTTGCCAAACCGATAAGCGCCGCTGCGCACACGATCATCGCGAACGCACCGTGGCCGCGCCATTCGCGCCGGCGTTCGGTGCGCCAGCCCATCCCGAGCATGCCGACGATGCCGCACAGGTAGGGCAGCGCGGAAAGCAGCCCGATCTGCATCGCACCATGCGGGCCGCCGCGATGCAGGATCACGGGCATCCAGAACACCAGCGCATAGCCGGCGGCCGCGATCGCGAAGTTGGTCGCGCACAGCAGCCAGAAATCGCGGTGCGCGAGCAGCCGGCGAGCGGTGTTTGCCTCCGGCTTGGCGGCTTCGGCCTGCGTGTGTGCAGCGCGCAGCGCTGCCTTGTCGGCATCCGACAGCCAGCGCGCGTCGTCCGGCCGGTCGTCGAGAAACCGAAGCGCGACGAAGCCGAGCACGCTGCTCGGCAATCCTTCCACGAGGAACAGCCATTGCCAGCCGCTCAAGCCGGCGGCGCCGTCGAAGTACGACAGGATGGCGCCCGACACGGGGCCGGCAATCATCCCCGCGAGGTACAGCGCAGTCATGAAGAGCGCGAAGGCCTTCGCGCGCTGCCGCGGCGGGTACCACGCACCGAGATAGAACAGGATGCCGGGGAAGAAGCCGGCCTCGAACACGCCGAGCAGGAAGCGGCACGCGTAGAACTGCGCGGGCGTCGTGACGAACATCGTCGCGGCCGAGCCGAGCCCCCACAGCACCATGATCCGTGCGATCGTCCGGCGCGCGCCGATCCGCACAAGCAGCGCGTTGCTCGGAATCTCGAACGCCATGTACCCGATGAAGAAGATGCCCGCGCCGAGCCCGTACACGGCATCGGAGAAGCGCAGCTCGGCCGCCATCTGCGCGTGCGCGAAGCCGATGTTGATCCGGTCGATGAACGACAGCGTGTAGCAGAGGATCAGGAACGGCAGCAGCCGGCGCGAGATCCGGCGGTAGAGCGCCGGCGTCGCGCCTTCGTCGGCGGCGGCCGGATGGGTCGAAAGGGTCGGGGTCATGGGCACTCCGTCAGAAGCGGTGAACGATGCCGAGCGCGAACACCTGCTCGGTGCCGCCCGGTGGCGGCTGCAGGCCGACGACGACCGTGTTGCGGGCGTCGCCGCCGTTCTTCATGTAGAGATAGCGTGCGTAGAGCGATGTCCGCTTCGACAGCGGATGGTCGTACCCGATGCCGAGCGCGGTGGCGTCGTTCGCGGAACCTTTCACGTCGCGGCGCACGACCGAGACGAGCATGCGATCGAGCGCGCCGACGTCGATCGACGCACCGGCGCTCGCGGTCGAGAACGCAGGCAGGTTGCGCGCCGTGCTGACGCCATAGAGAAACGCGGCGTACAGCTTGACGTGCGCGAATGCGTAGTTGGCCGCGAACACGTAGTGGCGGGTCGTCGACGGGGAGACGACGGGCGCCAGGTTGCCGGCCGACGTGTCGCCCTGGAAGCCGGCGCCGACGTAGAGCCCGCCGATCCGGTACTGGAGTCCCGCGCCGTAGTTGCGGCCGGCCTGCGTGGACAGCGCGTTCGGCGTCGGGAAGCCGTACGTGGCCATCACGCGCAGGCCGTTCCAGTCGGGGCTCAGATACGACACCGCCTGGTTGAAGCGCGGAATCGGCGGCGTCGTGTTGCTGGTGATCGTGTCCGTCGACGTCGCGAGCAGCGCGAGCGGCGACAGCCGTTCGTTGAGCCCGAACGGATCCCCGTCATAGGCGATGTAGAACGCGGGTGTGTATTGCCGGCCGAGCCGGAGGTCGCCGTAGCGCGTGTCCTGCAGCGATACGTACGCCTGCCGGTAGAACAGCGTGCCGCCCTGGAACGAGCCGTCGGCCGGCGAGAAGCCGCTTTCCAGCACGAACTTCGTCGACGTGCCGCCACCGAGATCCTCGACGCCCGTCAGCCCGAACCGGCTCGTCGACGATCCGCCGCCGCTTTGCCGCACGCTCGACAGGCTGCCGATGCGATCGAATTCGACGTAGCCGTCGACGATCCCGTACAGCGTGACCGACGACGCGTGCGCCGATGTGGCGCATAGCACGCACGCGCCGACCACGAATGCTTTCCGTTGCATGAAGGTGTCTCCGTCCATGTTTTTTCGCGCGCCCGCGTTCTGGGAGCGGTTGCGCGCGTGATGCCGCCTGTTGCGTCGGGCTCAGCGCCCCTTGAATACCGGCTTGCGCTTCTCGAGGAACGCGCGGGCGCCCTCGATCCGGTCTTCGCTCGCATAGACGTCGGGGCCGACGTCCAGCCGCAGCGCGGCGGCCACCGGCAGCCCGTGGCTGCGGGTCGCGGTTTCCTTGATGCGGCGAATCGTGAGCGGCGCGTTCCCGGCGATCGTCTGCGCGAGTTCGCGCACGGTGTCGTCGAGTGCGGCGCCGGGGACGACGCGGTTCAACAACCCGGCGCGCTGTGCCTCGTCCACGTCGAAGCGGCGGCCCGTGAACAGCAGCTCCATCGCGATCGCGCGCGGCAGCAAGCGCGGCAGCAGCACGCTCGCGAAGTTCGCGCCCATGCCGACGCGCGCTTCGGGCAATGCGAAGTACGCGTGGTCGGCGGCGATCCGCAGGTCGCACGCGAGCGCGATCTCGAAGCCGCCGCCGATCGCGTAGCCGTTGATCGCCGCGATGGTCGGCTTGCGCAGCTCGAGGATCAGCTCGTGCACGTTGCGTGCGAGCCCGCGCATCGGCTGCATCCCGCGCATTTCGGGGTCGCCGAGATCGACGCCCGCGCTGTACGCGCGTTCACCTGCGCCGCGGATCACGATGACGCGGATCGACGGGTTGTCGTCGAGCGTGACGAGTTCGTCGCACAGCCGCCGGATCGCTTCGGCGGACAGCGCATTGGCGACGTGCGGACGATGGATCGTCAGCCATGCGATGCCGCTTTCGTCGTTGCGCAGGATCGACGGGGCGTCGTCGCCCGTCAGCGAAGAGAACGAGCCGGATGGGGTCATGACGCGCTCCCGGCGGCGTTCGCGCGCGTGTCGTGGAGCACACCCGCTTGCCGCAGCGCGTCCCGTTGCACCGCGTCGATGCCGAGCGCATCGAGCACGGCGTCGGTGTCGGCGGCGAACGGTTGCGGCGGCCGGCGTATCGATCCGGGCGTGCGCGAGAGTCTGGCGGGGACGCCCGCGCCGGTGTACGTGTCGGTCTGGACGAACATTGCGTTGTGCGCGGCTTGCGGGTGGCCGAACGCATCGGCGACGGTGTTCACCGGGCCTGTCGCGACGCCGGCGTTCAGCAGCCGCTCGACGATGTCGTCGGCATGCAGTTCGGCGGTCAACTGGCCGAGCAGCGTATCGAGCGCATCGCGGTGTGCGACGCGCTTCGCGTTGGTCGCGAACCGCGGATCGCGCGCCAGCTCGGGCACGCCGAGCGTTTCGACGAGCCTCGCGAACGTGCGGTTGTTGCCGGCGCCGGTCGAGATCGGCTTGTCCTTGCACGGATAGACGCCGTACGGCGCGATCGCGCCATACACGTTGCCGGTCGCTACGGGCACGTCGCCGGTTGCCATCCAGGTCGTGCTGATCGGATGCAGCATCGACAGCGCGGTGCTGAACAGGTCGATGTCGACGTGCTGCCCGAGACCGGAGCGGGTCCGTTCGACCAGCGCGAGCAGGATGCTCGACACGGCGCTCAGGCCCGCCGCGAAATCGACGACCGGGAACGGCACCTTGAGCGGCATGCCGCCCGGCTCGCCGTTGATCGACATGAAGCCGGCGAGGCCCTGCGCGACGGCGTCGTAGCTCGGAAACCGCGCCAGCGGGCCGTCGGTGCCGTATCCGGAGATCGAGCAGTGGACGAGGCGCGGGAAGCGCTCGCGCAGGCAGGCTTCGTAGCCGATACCCCAGCGTTCGAGCGTGCCCTGCTTGAAGTTGTCGATCAGCACGTCGGCCGTGTCGAGCAGGCGGAACAACACGTCGTGCCCGTCCGGATGCGACAGGTCGAGTGCGAGGTTGCGCTTGTTGCGGTTGAGCCCCCAGTAGTAGCTGGAGATTCCGCTCGGCATCGCGGGCCCCCAGTCGCGCGTTTCGTCGCCTTGCGGCGGTTCGATCTTGATGACGTCCGCGCCGTGGTCGGCGAGCGTCTGCGCGCAGAACGGCCCCGCGTAGACGCGGCTCAGGTCGACCACGCGCACGCCAGCGAGTGCGCCTTCGTGACTGCTTGTCATGACGATGTTTCCTTCGATGTGGGATTCGGCTGGCCGGCATGCCGGCATGCGATGCGTCGCGGGTTCAACCGCGCGCGGCGAACAGTGCGTTCACGGCATCGCGGTGTTCGGGGGTGGCGTGCGCGAACGCCTGGTACGACGCCGACAGGTCGAGCAGCGTGTCGAGGCTCGCGTGGCGGCCTTCGCGCAGCAGCCGCTTGGTCAGGCGCAACGCGGTGCCCGAATACCGGGCGATACGGCCGGCCAGTTCGTGCGCGTGCGCAAGGAGGTCGCCATCGGGAACGACGCGCGAGACGAGCCCGCAACGCAGCGCCGCCGGTGCGTCCAGCGCATCGCCCGTGAACGACATTTCCGCGGCGACGGCGGCGCCGACGACCCGCGGCAGGAACCACGCGCCGCCGTCGCCGGGCACGAGGCCGAGGGCGATGAAGCTTTCGGCGAAGCGGGCGCGATCGGAGGCGATGCGGATGTCGCACATGCACACGAGATCGGTGCCGGCGCCGATGGCCGGGCCGTTGATCGCCGCGATGGCCGGCACTTCGAGGTGCAGGAATGCGTGCGCAATGCGCTGGATGCCGCGGCGATAGCTCGTCCGGATCGCGGCGAGGTCGTGCGAGCCCGATTCCATGAATGCGCGCATCGCCTTCACGTTTCCGCCTGACGAAAACGTGGTGCCGGCGCCGGTCAGCACCAGCACGCGGATCGACTCGTCGCGATTCGCGTCGTCACAGCATTCGGTCAGCGCATCGATCGCATCGTTGTCCGAAATGGCGTTGCGGGTTTCCGGACGATTCATCGTGACGGTCAGGATCGGTCCCTGCCGTTCACGGATCAGAAAGGCTGTCATGGTGTCTCCGAGTGTTCTGTACCGCGGGACTTCACGCCGCGGGCCGAAGCCTAGTATCGTCACGACGGTTGGCGGCGGGAAATTCCGTTCCACATATGTGGAAGGCTCGCCCGGTAGCGTGAGGAGACGGCTGGATGAGCAGAAACGTGGTCAAGAGCGCGGCACGCGTGTTTGAAGTGCTGGAGCTGTTCAGCGCATTGCAGCGACCGCTGAGCGTGCGTGAGATATCCACGCGCTGCGGCTATCCAGGCTCGAGCGCGGCGGCGTTGCTGACCAGCATGAAGGCGCTCGGCTTTCTCGCGTACGACGACGCAACGCATACGTATGCGCCCACTGCGCGGCTCGTCAATCTCGGCGAAGCGCTCGTCGATTCGACGGCAGGCAGCCGGCGGCACTGGCATGCCGTCGCGAAGCGGCTGGCGGTCCGCACGCGCGAGGCCGTCGTGATCGCGGTGCAGAGCGACCTGTACGTGCAGTACATCGATGCGGTCGAGGGCGCGCATGCGATTCCGATCCAGTTCTACGCGCCGATCGGCACGCGTCGCGAGATCTGCATGTCAGGCCTTGGCTGGGCCCTGCTGAGTCTCCAGCCGGACAGCGCGATCCGCCGGCTCGTGTCGCGCAGCATCCGCCGGCTCGGCAAGTCGGGCCGGACGATCGACGAGGATGTCGTGCTCGACAAGGTCGAACAGACGCGCCGGTGCGGCTATTCCTATTCGGCGCATACGGTCACGCAGGGTGCCGCGATGATCTCGATGGTGATCGCGGACGGCTGGAACGGCCTGCCGCTGGCCATGGGCGTGGCCGGCCCCGTCGAGCGGATCCATCCGCAACGGGACGCGATTCTGGAAGCGATGCGTGACGTATTGGGTGAGCGCACCTAAGAAGCATAACTTCCGAGCTGAAATTTCAAGATGTTCCGGCGAAATTCTTGATGGGAATCGGAATCGTTGCAGCTATAAGGATATCTGTTGTAAGCCCGACGCCTGGCATTGCACCATGCGAGAAGGCGGATTTTCAATTATTTGACGAACGTGTCAAAAAAACTATACTCAACTCAAAGTCGGGCTACAAGGGTTGCCGATAAGTGACGCGGCTAAAGGATAAATGTTTTGCGAGATCGGCATTGTGTGAAGCTATCCCGATGTGGCGCGGCTTGCATCGATGGCGAGTGTCGGTTCCCAAGTTCCAGTCGCGTCCACGTAAATTCAGCATGCTGACTCTACCTTCGGCGCGTCTCGCTGCGCGCTTCCTGGAGTTGTCTGTCAATGAGCTCGAAGCAGCTCATTCCGCCATCGCCAACCGGTATTGCAATTACCGCGTTTGCGCTCAGGCGGCCGATGCGATTGCACCGATCGTGCTGCACGGCGTGGAGTGCGGGCTCTTTGCTGTATCCACGCTGGCATTTGGGCGCACCATCGAGATCGAGCCCGACGACCTCGGCGCTTGCCTGCTCATTACGACGACCATAAGGGGGCGGGCGGGGATGACTGCAGGGCAAGCGCAATACTACGGCGGTGAGCCGGGGGCGACCGTCCTTAGCTTAGCGTCGGACTCGCCGCGGTTCCATTACGAACCGACGGCGGAGGTCCTGAAGGTCCAGCTTGATCATCGGCGCGTGTCCGCAGCGTGCTGGCGCATGATGCGCCATCCGGGCCGCGCGCCGCTACGTTTCGAGATTGCGATGCGCGATTCCCATGCATTGACGCGATGGTTCATGCTGCTGGATTTCGTCGTGACGACGCTAAACGAAAGTGATGCCGTACTGAGAGATTATCTTGCGCCGAGCGTCGAGGAAATGCTTATCGTAACGTTGCTTGACACGCAACCTCACAACTACACGGCTGAGTTACATCGATCGAGCGGCGTGATTGCTCCCAAGCAGTTGCGTCGAGCTGTCGAGTTCATGGAGGCGCGGCTTGGACAGGCGCTGACGCTCACGGAAATTGCCGCGGCGGCGGATTGCAGCATCCGGTCGCTATCGCGAGCGTTCAGCGCATTCCGCCAAACGACACCGATGCAGCACTTGAACCATCTGCGACTGGAAAAGATACGTACCGAACTGATCTCGAACGTCGGTTCCGCGGCAACTATCTCAACGATTGCGCTGCAATACGGGTTCACTCATCTGAGTGCATTTAACCTGCAATACCGGCGGCGGTACGGCGAAACGCCATCGCAGACCCGTAGGCGGGCGCGCGATAGCTCGGGCTAGCAGTCGGGGTCACGAGATTTTGTACATTCCCCCGTCGACTGCCAGTGCCTGGCCGGTCACGAAGGCGCCGTCGTCGCTGGTGAGAAACAGGATCGGCCCGACGATATCTTCAGGCGTCGCGAAGCGCTTGATAGCCTGCTGCTGCCATACGCTCCGTGCAAGCTCGTCTGGAATGCCACTCGTGCCGGGAGTGCGAGTGAGTGCCGGCAGGATAGCGTTCACGGTGATGTTGTCGCCGGCCACTTCGTTGGCGAGCCCACGAACGAAACCGATAACGCCCATTTTTGCCGCCATGTAGTGGCTGAGTCCCGCGAGCGGCGTGCCGATCGAATTCGACGAGAAATTCACGAAGCGTCCCCACCGGTTCGCACGCATCAGCGGGACGAATGCCTTTGCTGAATGGAAATGCGAATCGAGGTTCACTCGTAGCGTGCGCGACCACAGATCGAAATCGAGATCGTCGAACGCAGCGAACGGATAAATGCCGGCGTTGTTCACGACGATGTCTGCGCGTCCGTAACGTTCGTCGACCGCCCGCGCGAAACCGATCCATGCCTTTGCGTCGCTGACGTCCCCGGTTAGCATAAGCGGATCGCCGCCGATCAGCGCACGCGTTTCTGATGGGGCGTCGAGATCGATCAACACCACTTGCGCGCCGCGCGCTGCTAGACGCGTGGCGACTTCTTGCCCGATTCCGCGGGCGGCGCCAGTTACGATAGCCACCCGCCCTTCATGGGTGTTGTTCATGACATCCCCTTCGATTTGAGGTTAGTAAAGGACCGCAATGAGTTAAAGCAGAAATAACGCCTCGATCGAAAAAGCATCGAACTCCGCACCGTTCCAGAGTGCCAATTCGCGTTGCTAGTTGGCCGTCACGAACCAAGCCCGGCGACTCACTTATTTGATGCTCAGACCAATCGCGACCACCCGATGACGATTGCTCCAAACCGCCGGGCCGTCGTCTTTGTCCGGCCAGGAGTCTGAACCGTCACATGGCCACCCACACCGGGGGGTAACTCCGATTTGGCGACCCAGCGGAGTGAATTGGCAGCATATGGGTATGCATGGTTCGTCCGGTTGTATAGGCGCCCCGATTTTTTGCCGGCGTCGCTTGGTGTCCACATGCCGTCGATGAAATGACCATACTCGTAAGGAAATCCTGCGCTTGCATTCGCGTTTGATGGAGCATTCTCGGTCATTGAGATCTTTTCCTGGATACTGTCTGTTCGCGGGTTCCGCGCTCGAGGCTCCTCACATGAACTGCGGTTGCTCACGTCAGACGTCAAGGTAGGCGCGTGCGGACTATGTCGCTACCATCCGCTGGCCAGCGCCAATACATTCTTGCCAAAACGTGGTTCGCGCCGCGCGCAAACCCCGGGTGCCCCGGAGAGGTGGGGAAGAAGCGAGGGGCTCTCATAGACAATCGGCTTCCGTCTTCCCGGCCACGTATGACAGCAACAAAGGGACGCCGCTACGTCAGAACTTCTGCTGGACGCCAATCATGGCGCCGAGTTGGTTCATACCTGTCCCCACCGTTCCGCCTGCGGCAACTGGGTTGGCCGCCAGCTTGCTGTTGAACATGTACGCGACCGACGTATAGGCGATCGTGCGCTTCGACAACGCGTAGTTCGCGCGCGTAACGAGCAGCGTTGAGTTTGCGTCGTGGCTTCCAGCATCGCGGCTGCGCTGCAGGTAGCGGACGCCCTGGGCGTCGACGGAAAAAGCCGGCGTGACCGAATATGTTGCACCGGCGAAAAAGATGTCCGATTGCAGGTGGGAGGCGGCCGATATGTTGTTTCGTATCCAGCCGATACCGAGCTTGGCCGTGCCCGCGACCAGGTAACCGTCGATGATATTCCGCGTTGCAGTGGATGTGCTTCGATTCAATGGAGCGGATGCTCCGGTGCCGCCTCGCATCACGTCGAAGGACGCCGCCACGCCGAAAGTAGCAGTATCGTAGGCGACGAGCGCGGTGTATTGCCGGCACGCCAAGATGTCCCCTGCTACCTGTCCGGCGCAATTTGTCGCACTCGGTCCCGCGGGGCCGGCTGCGTCTCGACCGAAGCTGTATGTGGCTCCGACGGTGATGCCGCGGAAGTGGCCGAAGTAGCCGATAGCATTGTCGCTGCGTGCATTCGGCAGGTACCCGTCGAGCACGTACAACGAATGAATAGACGGCCCGATTACGTCGGCCTTCGCCAACGCGTAGGTTGTCATGTTCATCTGCCGGCCAAGCGTCAATGCACCGTAATCGCTGTCGATCCCAACGTTGGCCTGCCGGCCGAATAGGCGGCCGCCGTAATTCAGTGCGCCGGTGCCTGGCTGGAACCCCGATTCGAGCACGAAGAACGCGCGGTAGCCACCACCAATGTCTTCAGTACCCCTAAACCCGAAGCGGGAGGGTAATTCACCGGTCAGAATGGGCAAGCCAACCCACGATCCATCATGTGGAGTCGCGTGGTTGTAATAGGATATGCCCGTATCGACAATTCCGTAGAGCGTGACGCTGCTTTGCCCGTATGCGAGCCCTGACGCCGCCGCGAACACGGCGGCGCTCCATTTGATTTTCATGACGGTTTTATCTCCATTCTGGCGTTGCAACGCCTTGTTTAGAATATGTTTACTTCGCATGCGCGATCGGCGCTCTATTCGAAAACACTTGTGTGCGCCAATCAATTTGTAGGACTGGATTTGGCCCGGACGAGCTGGTCGGATCGGTCGCCGCTCACCCGAAAAATGTGGCTTCATAACGGCCGGAATGCAAGCTCGCGTGCGACGAATCAGTGTGCCTGCAGCAGAGCGCCCGCGTCAGGGATCTTGGGTGCCGGAACCAGATGGTCGGGCATCCGGCGGACGGTACACATCGCGGTGGAGACCGTCCGAATCCCGGTCGCATCATCGATGCGTCGGACAGCCGGCAGCGACTGCATTTTTACGCAGGCGGACGAGACGATCACGTCAGCTCCCGCTGTATTCAAACGCTTTACGTCGTTCAGCAATTGCAACGGATTCCGCCTACCGACTTCGAGGTTGTCGGGAATCTCGAATCAGATCGCATCGACGACCTCGATGCCCCTCGAGCTCGATGTACTGGACGACGAGGTTGGTCAGCCGCTTCACATACGGCGCCATCAGCGCGATGCGGCATGCACCCAGCATCTTCAGTCCGTCCAAGAGCGCCGGCAGACGTCATTACCGGGACCAGGCAATGATTGGCTCGCGCGACCTGTGTCAATCGACGTTCGGTCATGCGGTGATAGCCGAGGCCCATGGACACGATTGTGAAGAGGCATGCCGTGCTCATCACGTCCACGCGCGCGTCGGTGAGTTCGGCGGCACAGCGCAGGGCTCCCCTCTCCATCGCGGTCAGTTCCTCCTTTGCGACCTTGTACATACGCATGCGGCGCGAATGGAAGGTGAAGCGCTCAGCCGAACGGACAAACTCGCGAGCGCGAAGCAACGCCGGAATCTCGGTATCCATCGTCGTGCTGGAACTGGGCACGATCTGTCTGTTGCGGAAGTGTCTGGTCAAGGTATGGTCCTTTTCGTGCGGTGTGCAGGGTCAGCTGCGGGAGGCGACGTCGCGTGGCGTTGGTTCAAGCGTTTGTGCCCGACCCGGCAGGTCGCCGGCTCGCCAGAAGGCGAGAGTTGCGAGTAGAGCCGCGACGCACGGCGCGGCCGCCGCCATGAGTAGGCTGGAGGACGGCCAGTTCAATCGCACAAGTTCGCCGCCAACTACGGGGCCGAGGATCGAGCCGAGGCGGCCTACGCCGAGCGCCCAGCTCATGCCAGTGGAACGCAACGCGGTCGGGTAAAACACCGCGGCTAGCGCATTCAGCGCGGTTTGGCCGCCGAGTACACCGAAGCCAGCGATCGCAATGGCGATGAAAGCGCTCGTCAAGGAGCCGGCCACCTGACCGATCGCGGCGACCGCCAGCGCCGAGCCGATAAAGGTCAGCGCTAGCGTGGGCCCGAAGCCGTACCGGTCCACCAGCCAGCCGAGAAGAAGGTTACCCGCGATGCCCCCGACCCAGAAGACCATGCCGGCGAACACGGCCTGAGAGGTGGTGTGTCCCGCACCGTTCATGATCATCGGTAGCCAGTTTGCGAGAAAGTAAACGGCCAGCAAGTTCATAAAGTTAAGGACCCAAAGCAGCGCGGTGCCAGTTCCGAGCGCATGACGGAATAAGTGCAAGAAAGGCATGCCGGCGGCTTTCTTCTCAGGAACGAAAATTTCGACGTGCGGGCCAATTGCGAGCGCGGGATCAATGCGTCGCAGAAGTGCTCGAACGCGGTGACGGCTGCGGTGTTGCATTGCCATGAACTGAGGCGATTCAGGCATACCCACAATCATCGCGATGGCCACCAGCAATGGTGCAGCTGCGCCGACGATAAACACGGATCGCCAGCCGAATGCCGGAATCAGCGGCGCGGCTACGGCGCCACCGATCGCGCCGCCGACGATGAAGCCAGAGGAAATGATCATCATCGTCGTAACGCGAATGCGCGTCGGGCTGAACTCCCCAGCAAGGGCGACCGCGTTCGGGATAATTGCGCCCATGCTCAATCCTGCAGCGAACCGAAGCAGTAGCAGCTGCGGCACTGAGCCAGCTTGGGCCGTCGCATACACGCTCGTCGCAAGGAATGTCATGGCGCCGATTAGCACCGGCCGTCGGCCGATGCGGTCCGCCACGGGGCCGAGTAACAGCGCACCGATCGTCATGCCGACAAGGCCCGCTCCGAACACGTGTCCGAGGTCGGCACGGGCGATGCCCCATTGTTTGATGATGGCGGGCGCGACATAGCCGATTGCCTGCACGTCGAAACCATCAATAATTAGGCATAGTGTGCAGAGGCTTAGTACGAAATACTGCAGAGCCCCGAGACGACTGCTCCCGATAACGTCGGCAACATTGATTGTGGTTGTCTTGGTCATAGTATTTTCCTTTATTGCGCGCGTTCCTGAAGCGTGTCGTAGGCGTCGACAAACAACGGGTCGCGTCGCCGAAGGTCGTCGCGGGTCACCTTTTCGGTTCGGCACATGTAGTCATAGGCGAAGCTGACCGGGTCGAGATGCAACTTGCTGGCGACGCTCTCGTACCAGTCGAGGCTCTTTGCCGCCGCGCCTAGAAAGCTGAACGACGCGGGCCGGCGCGCTGCCTCGAAGGCAGCGAACGCGGCCGGTAGGTCGCATGGCGTCGCCGCTATTGCACGGTGGAGCGCGATCGCATCCTGCATCGCCATGCGGGTGCCGGAGCCGAGCGAGAAGTGCACAGTGCGCAATGCGTCGCCGAGCAAGACAATATTGTCGTGATGCCAGTTTGCGGTGTTGACGATGTTGGCTTCGAACCAGAGCGAGCGGTTGGTCAGCAGTACATTGCTGCCCAACTCGGAGCGGAACACGTCGGTGCAGAACCGACGGCTTTCGTCCTCGCTGGCGTGGTCGAGCCCGGCACGGCGCCACGTATCGGGGTCCGTTTCGATCAAGAAGGTCGACAGGTCGGAGCTGTACTGATAGCAATGCGCAATGAACACGCCGAGCAGCGTTTCGCGAAAGATCAGCGAAACGGGATGGAAGAGCTGGTGCGTTCCGTACCACGCGAATTTGTTGCGGCGCTGAACGAACTGCGGGCGAAAGTGATCGGCCAGTTGAGTGCGTATCGAGCTGTTGCCGCCGTCGGCAGCCACCAGCATGTCGCAGTCGGCCGCGAGCGCGTGCACATCCTCGATGCGCCGGCCGTATTCGATCCTGATACCTTCGCGCTCGCAAGCACGCTGCAGGACTCGCAGCATGTCGATGCGCGACGTGCGCGAAAAATGATTACCGTGGACCTGAACATGAGTGCCACGGTGAACGATTTCCATGTAGTCGCAACGTTCGTGATGCGCGATGAATTCGTCGAAGAACGTCAGATCGGCTTCCTTCAGGAACGACAACCCGATATCGGAGAACACTACGCCCCAGCCGTAGGTCGCACCCTCCGGATTCTGTTCATAAATCGTGACGCGATTAGATGGATTGTATTTTTTGGTTAGTAATGCGAAGTACATGCCGGCAGGGCCGGCGCCGACAATGTCGATTTTCATGATGCGTTATCCTTGACGAATTCATTCGAAGTGGCGCCGGTATAATCTCGCTGGTGGTCTAGCAACGCCTGGCGGAAAGCGGGCGGGATAACGATCGAGCTGCGCTCGTCGTGCGCGGCGCATACGGTTGTGCGGCGTGCGGTGAAGGCGTGCGTTGACGGCGGTCGGGCGTTGCGGCGTGCGGGACGCGATGTCCAGCATGTACGAACGATTGCGCACGTCCGCCACTCGCGTGGTCATGTCGAATTCGTCGTCGGGTCGCAGCGCGCCGATGCAATCGAAGGACAGCGCACGGCTTGGCGTGCCGAAGCCGAGTGCGCGTTGTGCACACTGTGGCGTACCGCCGAGCAACGCTCCGGAGAGCAGTTCGCCTGCGCAGATTACGAAATCGGCGAAGGTGGCGGCGTCGACCACGCAGGCGGGCTCGCATCCGTTCCATTTCATTCGACGGCGCACCGTGGGCGGCCGTTCGCCGATCAGGTGTTCGATTGGTGCGGGCGCGTTCATTGTCCAGCTTCCTGCGCGATGAGATCGACGATGATCCGTTTCATCGCAGGCTTATCGACCTTCCCCACGCGCGTGACGGGAAATGCGTCGATTACCTCGACTCGCTCGGGGCACTTGTACCGGGCCAGGCCCCGCTTAACGAGGAACCGCCCGAGCGCCTGCACGTCGGGCGCTTGCATGCCCGGGCGAGGGATGATGAAGACGCAGCCTTTTTCGCCATAGAACGGGTCGGGCATGGGCACCAGCTTGGCGTCGGCGACCGACGGATGCTGACTGATGTGGCTTTCGACTTCCTCGCAGCCGATCTTTTCGCCGCCGCGGTTGATGTTGTCCCGCAAGCGCCCTTCGAACGTGTAGTAAAGCGCGCCGTCCACTTCATGCGCGGTTGCCATGTCCCCTGTGCGGTAGAAACCGTCGGACGTAAAGGCTTGCTCGTTGGCCTCCGCGTTCGCGAAGTACCCCGTAAGCGTCGACGGCCCGCGGAAGCATAGTTCGCCGATCCGGCCGCGTGGGACGGGCTGTTCTGAGCCTGGTTCCAGCAAACGGATCTCGTCATCGTCGCACCCGGAGCGCCCTTGCGTCTGATGTCGTACCCGGTCTGGAGCATCGGCCGGCGAGCCGAGCAGTAGACCTTCCGTGGTACCGTACAGGTTCGAGCACGGCACGCCCAAGTGTGTTTCCAACGTATCGGCGCGGCTCATCGTTGCGAACAACTCGAGCGACGACAGATCATGCCGCGCGATATCTGCATAAGCCATCAGTTGCGGTGCGATCGGGCCGATCGACAGCGCATGCGTAATACGGTGCCTGCTGATTAGGTCGAGCATCATCGGAATGTCGACCTGTGGCATCAGAACGACCGGCAGTCCGATGAGCACCGCTGGAATCAGGGCGTAAAGCTGGCCAGCGTTGTGCACCAGTGGCAGTGACCAGATCAGCCGGCTGTTAGCGTCAACGCGATAACGTCGCATCCAACCCGCCGAGTGGCCGAGATACTCGGCATGGAACCGCGGAATGATCTTGGGGACGCCCGTCGTGCCGCCGGAGAGCTGGAAGCTGAGTACGTCCGACAAGCCGATCCGCACACGCGCTAGGCGTTCGCGCGCTTGCCCGAGCGGTATGCCATCGATCAGCGTCTGCATAGCGACTGCGCCAGCATGTTCGCCGCGCACGATCACCCGATGCTCAATCCACGGATGACGCGCCGACATCGATTCGGCGAAGACCGGCAGGTCGAAGCGGGGGCTGAAATCCGCCTGAATGAAGTAGCCGCGTGCACGGGATAGGTGCGACAGCTGACCGATTTCGATCTCGCGATGCTGCGGTAGCGAACACACCGGCACGATGCCGGCCTTGAAGCAGGCGAGCAGAGCGATTGCGGTTTCTACCGTAGTACCGAGTTGAAAGATCGCACGGTCGCTTGGGGCGAGGCCCAGCGCGAGCAATGCGGCACCGAGGCGTTCGGTGGCCTCGTCGAGTTCGGCGAAGCTGATCTTTCGGTCATGACCGACAAACGCGAGTCGATCCGGATAACGCAGTGCGGTGGCGCGCAGTGCGTCGCCGACGGTACTGGCGATCCACGCGCCGCTGGCGAGTGCCGCTTCAGCACGGATTCGGCAGGGATAAACGACACCGCTAATCGGTTGTTCGATTCGTATCTCCATTATGTCTCCTCTCGCCGCGGCTCAGGACTGTAACGGTGCGATGCGTACGATGTCGTGGTCGTACTGCTCAATGCGCCCGTGCAAGCCGCCAGTGAGCATGCTGTACCAAAGCGCGGGCTTGAAGCCGAGCGCGCGGCGCTCGAACTCGATCGGCCCGTCGGCTTCGATAGAATCGTATTCTTCACCTTCGTGCACGCGGCAATTGGGATGCTGCAATGCTGTGCGCACCAACGGCGCGAATTCCGCCACGCGGGGCACGGAGATGCGCACCGGCGCGGCGGAGGCATTGCCGCGTTCAGCGACCAGCTCCGCCTTGCGGTTCCATATCGCGTCGATGGTATCCATCGGGCGACCAGCCGCGCGTGCGGCGTCCTCCAGCGTCATCGCCGCTTCGAGTGTGAGCTGTGCATCGGTGGCATCAACAGTTGTCAGCGAGCGCAGCTTATGCGTGAACTCCACGAAGTAGCCGTTGGGATCGCGTACGTAGACGGATTCGATCACTTCGTGCCGGGTTTCCATCGATACGTCGAGCCCTTGAGCATCGAGATGTCGCTTCCACGCGCGTAGCTCGTCCGGGCCGTCGACAAGCCACGCGGTATGTGTGGCGTCGGCGACATGATCGTCTGGAAGCGGGCGAGCGGTCGTGCGTGCCGGGATCTCGGCTGGCTCTTCGCTGCCGAGGTAGTAGAAGAACGCGATGGTGCTGCCGTTGCCGCTGTCGAAAAAGAAATGCAGGAAGTCCGGGTGCGTCGCAGGTCCCCAGCCGCGTGCGGAAATCACGTGCACGAGCGGCAGCCCGAGCTTGTCGCGGTAGAACTCGACGGTTTCACGCAGTCGCCAGGTGGGCCGTGCGGTGTGGTCGACACCGTGTAGCTTTAGCGGGGGAAGAGGGTGAGCATGCATGACTTGTGTCGTCCATTGAAAGTCGTGATGACGAAGACGGGCCGGGAACAGCTGGCTGTCCGGTCAGGGCGAAAAGTGCTCGCTCAGCCATAGAGCGAGCAGACGTCCCGCCTCGAGCCGCCCGGGCGCTTCGTGTGCGCTCAACGCGCGGCCGTGGTGATCGCCGCGTACGCGGTGGTGGCGTTTGGATGGTGACGCGATCGCATCGACGATGGTCTTCACGTCGCTCGGAAAGCACGCTTGGTCGCCGGTGTATTCGATGATGAGCACAGGCTGGACGATCGAGCGCGCAGTGCTGGCCAGTGACGCGTTGGACGACAGCGCCGACCAAGTCGAAAGCCAGCTCTCCGGTGTGCACTGCCGTGCAAAACCGACCGCGCCGTAGTTGGACACGTACGGATCGGCGCCCCACAGAGAGCCGAACTTGCGATCCGACGCATCGAGGCCGAGATCGAAGCAGCGTAGGTCGGCGTCGGTGCGCCAGATGTTGAAGATCGGCGTGTGCGCGGCGACGCGCCGGTCGTCTGGTTTGACCGAAATGCCGCTCGCGCCGTTTTCCTTTACGCGCCGACGAGCGTCCTGACGACGTGCGATCAACGATCGCGCGTACGCGTCGAGGCGCGCTACGCGTGCACGCTGTGCCGCGCGATATCGGTCGACAAATTCAGCGCTATAGCGGGTGTTGCCTTTGCCCAAGTACCCATTCGCCGGTGACAGGGGATCGAGCGACGGATCGACGGAGAGCGGATCGTTCTCGTTCGAGACGCTCGGATCAATGCAGTTGAGTAACAGCGCACCCTGCCCGGGGTGCGGACCGACTAGCGCGAAACCGTCGACGGTGGGCATGTCGAGTTCGGCGAGCTGTGTTATTCGTCCGCCAGGCGTGCATGCAATGCGCTGCGCGCCCGGCAGCTCGGACTGCTGCACATAAAGGGCATAAAGTCCGGCGCCGCCCGAATTGCCGAGCAGCACGATGCGCCGGAACCCTGCCGCGCGCAGGTATTGCAGCCCGGCGGCCACGTCGTGCAGCGCGAACTCGTGTTCCAGCCGCAGGTCGTTGCCAACAGCGCGCGGTGACTGCGACCACGCAGCGTAGCCGGCGCCCACGATATCCGGAATCAGGTAATGGCAGGCCATGAACTCGCGCGGATGCATCACGCACACCACCGTGTCCGTCGCGATCGGCGGACGGTACAGTGAGCCGCCGGTGGCTGCTTGGTCGGCGGTGCGCAGCACGACGTTCGTCGTGACCGTGCTCGGCGGAACGTCACGCGGATTCCAGTCAGCGTTTAGAAAGCCTGCGATGGCCTGGGCGGTCGGCTTGCTGGATGAAGGCAAATCGTTCATCGGACGAATCGCGCGTGCGCGCTCCTGACATTGACCATGCGCCAATGCTAGGGAGTGTTGACGACTACGTCAAATATTTGACGTAGATGTAAACACTAACTGAAACGCAGATGAGAAACTCGCGGCTGGTCTAGTCCTTACCGCCGAGCAGCGTGTTCTCGAGCGTGGAGAGCGCGTCATGCATTTCCGTCAGTGCACGGCGAATGTCAGCGCGTTCGTTCGAAGGCCGGGCGCTGTCGTCGGTCTCGACGCAGAGCATGCGCAGCCCGAGCGAGGCGATGAGTTCAGCAACCGCTTCGGCAGACTTTTGCCTGCGGGTATCGAACCACCACGCGGACCAGTTGCACATCCCGATGATGGCGAAAGCCGCTATGTCGGCGTCGACGGCTTGGAATGTGCCAAGGTCGATACCACGCCGGATGACGTTCACGAAATTGTTTCGCACAGCTCGGCGGGCAGTCTGAGCGGCGGCGCGCTGCGGATCCGGCAGGCTGCTCTCACTGCGTTCGACGACGCGAAACTGCAATGGGTGCGAGAGGATAAGGCCAGCGTGGCCGAGGATGAGCTGTCGAAGTCCCTCCTGTGGCGGAAGCTCTGGGCGTTGAGCGACAACTTTCGTGAGATCGCTCGCGCGCTCAGTCACGTCGCGGGTGAGCGCTTCAAGCATCGATTCCTTGCTAGGAAAGTAGTAGTACAGCGCCGTGCGGGTCATGCCGACCGCGTCTGCAATATCGTTGATATTGGTACCGCCGAAGCCTTTTTCGATGAACAGCAGCGATGCGGCATTGAGTATGGCCTGCCGCTGAGCGTCGCTACGGGTCGGGCGCGATTTAGCCGGGGCTGTCGTTTTGCTCATGCGTAGTTTGGGAGGAGTCGCTTCAGGTTGACGAATGTTAGCATCGGCCATCGACGCGCCGGAACTAGCGGCCGGTGTGCACAACAAGCAAGCGATGCAAGTGGCGGCGTCGGTCGTTAAGACTGCGTCCCACACTCGACCGGAAGTCGTGGGGCTGCGCGATTGACGCATGAAGCACGCAGGGAGTGCGCGTCACGAGGACAGCCGCGTGCACAGCGGCCTTCGTCTCCAGCGTGCCTGTCACCGCGACGATACGCTCGCTCGTTTTCACGCTGATGTCAAACTTCGTGCCACCAGCCGTTGCCAAGTCAGCCATCAACCTCGCCTCGATTCCCATTTTCGTGGGGAGAGTCCAGATGAGGCGGTAGCTTCAACCGGTCGATGCAAACGCTCGATCGAATCGTTCAGCCGGCGTATCGAAGTTTAGTGTCTTGCGTGGACGTTCGTTGAGCCGTCGCGCGATAGCGTTGAGCTTGGCTTGCTCCCTAATCAACCTACCCAATCGAAGTTCTGGCGAGGTTTCCCTGACGAGTTAATCCGGCATTGTGCCGGTCACTAAACGGCGCTTTCGTGGAGGTGTCCTGCACCTTGGTTTTCTTGCGTTGCTTGAAAGCGAACCATACGGTGGCGGGATATCGATGTGCTTGAGGACGAGCATCGCGCAAATACGCGGTATCGATTAGAGCGTTTGCATGCACGACGGAACCCGTTAGTGAAAGCAGTGCATGGCCCGATCGCTATGATCGGTACGCGCGTGGCGCAACTCCGTTTGGTGAGGAGCCGCACGGTATCGGTGCGGTATGTGCTCGTACTATGTGGATAGTCGGTCAATGCTTCGCGACAGGGCCTGCGGCGTGTGATCAATTTCGGGCTGTGACCGGGCGTCCCAGCACAGACGAACGGCGGATACTAAATCGGCGATAGGGAAAATACTTCAGTGAGCGAATTGACAGATGAGCAAACGCTGAAAGAATATACCGATAGGCACCAACTGCACCAGATCATCGCGGGGCTCACCGCGGGTGTGATCCTGGTCGAGCCTGACCAGCGGATCGTCTGGGCGAACGACGCCGCGCTCGCGATGCACGGCGTGACCGAGCTGAAGGCGCTCGGCGCGACCGTCACCGATTACCGCGAGCACTTCCGGCTGCGCTACCGGAACAACCACCCCGTGCGCGATGGCCACTATCCGATGGATCGCGTGATCGCGGGCGAGGAGTTCAGCGACGTGACGGTCGAAGTTGAATCGGTCGCCGACGAAACCGTGAGTTGGGTCCACCGCATCCGCAGCCTGGTGCTGACGAATGCGGCCGGCGAGCCCGATTGCCTCGCGCTCGTGCTGCACGACGCGACCGAATGGGCGAGCGCCGAGGAACGCTTCGAGCGCACCTTCAACGCGAACCCGGCGCCGGCGGTGATCTGCCGGCTCGACGACCTGCGCTACGTGAAGGTCAACCAGGGCTTTCTGGACCTGACCGGCCACGCGCGTGACGACGTGCTCGGCCGCTCGGTGTACGAGATCGACGTGCTCGACCAGGCCGACCGGCGCGACCTCGCGATCGAACGGCTCGGCGAAGGCGCGACGATCCCGCAGATGGAGGCCGTGCTGAAGCGCGCGGACGGCAGCACGAAGGCCGTAGTGGTCGCCGGGCAGCCGATCGACATGAACGACGAGGCGTGCATGCTGTTCACGCTCATGGATCTAGAGCCGCGCAAACAGGCCGAGCGCGCGCTGCGGCAGAGCGAGGAACGCTTCGCGACGGCGTTCCGGATGGCGCCGGTCGCCACCGCGATCGTCACGGCCGACCGCTTCGAATTGCTCGACGTGAACGACGCGTTCGCCGCGATGACGGGCCACGCGCAGGACGACCTGCTCGGCAAATCCGCGGACGAGATCGGGCTGTGGGCCGAACGCGGCGCGTGGCAGCGCATCGAGGGCCAGCTCGCGCGCGACGGCAGCGTGCGCAACGCCGACGTGCAGATCCACACGCGCGAAGGCGACGTGCGCGATTGCGTCGTGTCGGCCGATCCCGTCGCGATTCACGGGCGCGACTGCCTGCTCGTCGCGCTGCTCGACATCAGCGACCGCAAGCGCACGGAGATGGAGCTCGTCTACGCGATCGAAACGGCGATGCAGGATGCATCGTGGTTCAGCCGCACGCTGATCGAGAAGCTCGCGAACGTGCGGCGTGCGAATGCGCCGGATGCGGGCGCCCAGCTGTCGAACCTGACCGCGCGCGAGCGCGACGTGTTCGACCTGCTTTGCCACGGTCTTGCCGACAAGGAAATCGCCGGCCGCCTTGGGCTTGCTCCGAACACCGTGCGCAATCACGTCTCGACGATCTACGCGAAGCTCGACGTGCACAGCCGCGGCGAGGCGATCGTGTGGGCGCGCGAACGCGGATTGGTTGGTGGGGCCGGCATACGCGGTAATTGACGTCTTGAGTGGATCGAGCGTAATTTCAAAGATGGTGGAAGATGCGCAGGCAAGTGCTTTGTTAGCTCTTACGTTCAACGGACCGCTAAATCTCAATACAAGGCGACATCTGTGATTTAAGCGGCACGTCCAATTCAGACAGGGACTCCATTGTTCACAAGCACTCCCTCGATCTCTCTGGCACCTGCACTTACAAGGGTCGCTAGTCGACCAACCACACGTTCCTCTGTCGTGTGCGGAACGACATAACTCAGACTGCCGATTGCGGTCCGGGCTTCGTTCAGGATGGGGGCTGCGATACCGGTTCTGCCAGGGTCAACGTCAGAGTGTGTAACCATGCACGCGGACTTACGCCACGCCGCGAGCGTATCGCGAAATTCTGCGAAGGACGTTCCCAGACCCGCCTGTTCAATTGCGCGCACGTGCTGGGCATAAATCGCCTTCATGCCTCTTGCCGGTTGATTGGCGAGAATAACCTTCGACGTGGCACCGAAGAATAAAGGCATCGGCCTCCCGCGCTCGTAACTAACAGGTTCTTGCGGTCCGGTGGTTAGGACTTGATGAATGCACAGGACACAATCTGCGGCGGGCCGGCAAAGCAAAATCGCAGATCCGTCTGGGGCAAATTTCGATAGGTCAGCCATGACAGGTCGAGCCGCTTTCAACAACGGATCCGTCAATTGAATTTGGCGATCGAGCTGAACGATTGCCGGTCCGAGCCCGTAGTGCCCTACGGTGGCAGCTGCAACGAGTCCCGCCTCGTCCAGCGAGGCGAGATAACGATAGGAAGTAGCCAACGAAACCGAAAGTGCGGTGGAGATCTCCTCCGCTGTCCATACCGGCTTATCGATTGAAAACAGTTTCAGTACTGCAAGCGACCGATCCGAAGTACTCATGATCCTAGGTGTCAAGATTCGTTGGCAGTCTATTATCGCGTATGATTTAGCTACGCATCCATGCTCGCCCCCAGCTATTCAGCGTGCGTTCACTTGCAGGCCACACACCAGCTGTAGAATCGATCGACACTTGTTGCAATTCTGCCGAGAACTCTAGACGGTTGCCATCAGGGTCGGTGACCATAAAGAACAGATTGTTGCCGGGGCCGTGGCGTCCCGGGCCGAAGAAAATGGGGATCTCAGCTGCAGCGAAACGATCGCCCCAATCCCGGATGTCGTTCCACTCGTTCGTTTCGTAACAGTGATGATCCCATTCATTGCGACTACCGCGAAAGAATGCAAGCGTGTGGTGATCGTCGTCGGAACGCAGGAACACTGCGGCTGCGCGCGAATCGTCGCTCACCACCTCGTCAGATACAGTAAAGCCAAGCTTGTCGACGTAGAAGCGCACTACATCGTCCAGCTCAGTTGTCTGAAAGACGCAATGTTGAAGACGTGCCGGCGCTCCCGAATGGGGCAGAGTGTGGCATGCGACACCAAACGCAGTTTGGCGTCCCTGCGGGTCAGCCACTACAAACGAGCCCGGTTCCAGCAAAGGATCGTGTAGTGGTTCGCATGCGATATCGTTTGCCGCAAGGCGGCATCTTAGAGTCTGGAGCTGAGAGTCGGTGGAGATCCGATAGGCGGCGTAAGCGAGATCTGCGGTCGCACCCGGTCGAATCAATATCGATCGACGTGGCCCCGATAACAAGCGGAGCTCATTGAGTGGTGTTTCGGCGCAATCCATCATCTCGCAGTAGAAGCGGGCCAGCCGCTCCGGCTGGGGTGAATCGACGCAAAGATGGTTTAGTTGAGCCGGGGTTTCTTTCTGCAGGCTGGTCATCGTGATATCCAGTTGATTGCTGGTGGTAACGTGATGGATGAGTCGTCGGGAGATACCCCCGGTACGCTGATAGTGGCATCGACGCCCAACACCGTGGCGAATTCGTCAGCGAATGTGTGCTCTTGTGACGGAAGGAATGCGCCCGCAGCGTAACGGTCTGGCCGTAGCACAATGACCCGGTCGCAGTTGTGAGCGAGCGCGTTTACGAATGCAGAGTCGTTGCTCACAGCTACGGTCCAGCCACGCTGTTCCAGCATGCGTTCCGACACGCCGTTGGGCTCAGGAAGAATCCATACAGTTGCGGCGCCTAGATGACGCCAAAGTTGATGAGCGGGCCGCAGGCTGGTCCCGACCGATGGTCGTCCAAAGCGGAGGAGGGCAAAACGTGGTCCAAGAAGATCATCGAGCGGCATCGATCGACCGCGGGACGTCACGAATGGTTGCGGAAGCATTCGCCCCCGAACGCTGTGACGCCCGAGTTCGTCAATAGGTCCGAGCAGTCCGCAGGCATACCTTGGTTTCGGCTTGAACTTCATTTGCAGAAAGTAGTCGCGGACAGGTGGTACGTATGCTGCGATCCGGAAAAACGACTGCCATGCCCATGCGCTGCAGCGCGACTTCGGTGCCATGACCATGCCTAGATTCAGCGCCAGGCGAATTAGTGCCCATGCGTGCTTTCGACGCTCGATCTCGTATGAAAGAAGCACTGATTCCGGCAGTTGCCCGCGCACGACGGCGGATAGCTTCCACCCCAGATTGTGCGCATCACGTACACCACTGTTCATTCCTTGGCCAGCATAGGGTGGGGTCAAGTGCGCAGCGTCGCCGGCCAGATAAACTCGGCCGACTTGCCAGTGCTCCGCTACTCGTGCATGGAAGGTGTAGACGGTTTTGCGCACAATGTCAGTTTTTCGACTCCCTCGAAACGGGAACAGCCATTTGCGAACCTGTGCTTCTGTTACGACGTCGTCTGCGGACTCGTGCGAGTGAATGAGAATTTCGAAGCGGCGAGTTTTGTGTGGACCGGGAACGTCAACGACTGCCCGGCGGGGATCACAATAGACCCGCATCTGAGAGAAGCTGTCGTCGTCATTTTCAGTATCGATCACTAGCCAGCGAGACTTGAACGTCGAGCCCACCATCTTGACACCCAGTAGTCCGCGTATGGGACTACGGCCGCCGTCGCATCCTACAAGATATCGAGCCCGTATTGAGAGTGCGGTACCGTCGGGGCAACGGACAGTGGCATGTACTCCGTGTTGCTCTTGGTAGAACGATTCCAAAATATGGCCGAATAGTGCTTGCACGTTCTTGAATCGATTCAAACCTTCATGGACGGAGGCTTCAAACAACGGCTGCCTGAACGCGTTACGGCGTGGGTAGCCATATTCGCTCGCAGTTGGCTCAACACGTCCAAAGCACCGGCCACCTACACGGGTCAAATAGTGCACACCATACCCAGGAACGACGTCCCGCATTACGGGCTCTATCAAGCCGATTGCCTGCATGGTTCGCAAGGATTCGTCATCGATGGAGACGGCCCTGGGTTCCGCTACGGTACTAGTCTTTCGGTCAAGTAAGATGCATTCGATCCCGTCTTGCCCGAGGACGTTAGCGAGCGAAAGACCGGTGGGTCCACCGCCGACGATCAATACGCTAGTGTTGATTTCTTTGAGATCCATTCGTTTTCTCCGCCGTCGAATTGGCTCAATCTGCGGGCGCCTCATCAACAATATGGTTCCGCAGTGTGCCAATACCGGAAATTTCGACCTCGACTACGTCACCCGGCTTCATCCATAGGGGGGGCTGACGGAACGCGCCCACTCCACCGGTAGTTCCGGTGATGATCACGTCGCCTGGATTGAGCGTCGTGAAGGTCGAGCAGTATTCGATTAGACGGGGGACGGAGAAGATTAGATCGTCTGTGGTCGCTTTCTGAACGATTTGGCCGTTGAGCCTTGTGACGAGAGTCAAAGTCGACGGATCAGGAATCTCCTCCGACGTCGCGAGCCATGGCCCGAAACCACCGGTGGACGGGAAGTTTTTCCCAGGCACAAATTGAATACTGTGCTTCTGCCAGTCGCGCAGGCTGCCATCGTTGTAGCAGGCGTATCCGGCGACATAGTCAAGCGCGTCTTTGGCTTTGATGTGACGCGCACGCGCACCGATGACCACCGCGAGCTCACCCTCGAAGTCCAAGCTGTGAGATGTAGACGGTCGGACAATTGCTTGGTTGTGGCCGGTTTGCGAGTCGGCGAACCGTGTGAAGATCATAGGCCAGATGGGCACGTCTCTACCGGTCTCTTGAACGTGACTCAAATAATTGATTCCAACGCAGAGGATCTTTGAAGGATCTGGCACAACGGGCAGGAAATCCACGGAATTAATCGCATGCGTCGCTACCTGAGTTTCCGCCCACGCGCGGACACGATCCAGCGAGCGTCGTTCCAGCGCGGATTTCAGGGTGTGACCGACATCGTCGGCAATCGGAGCAACATCAACGATATCGCTATCCCGCACAAGGCCCCACGAGCAACGCCCGTGTTTGCTAAAGCTAACTAGATTCATGGTCTCTCCGTAGACGTTCCACGGAGCATAGTGTTGCATTTTTCTCTAAATATGAGAAATTATGGTATACGAGTAGTAAAAATTATCCCATAGTGAAAATTTAGGCATGAATGATGCTGAAGAATGGTCTACGCTGTCCCGGTCGATGGCGAGGACCGGGTGTCAGAAACAGGCGCCAGATGGCGCTGCAGCATGCATGCCGTTCTTGTCGACATGGGCTGGCCGACGCACGAGTCAGTCGAACCGATTTAAGACCCGGGGCGTGTGCCGATGCTATGTGCCATCCGCGGGTGCTTTGTTATCCGGTTGTTTCGGGGCAGGGATGCGATTCTGACCGACCGGCGATTGAGCCGGGCTCAGCGACGCGGCGACGCGAATTGTGCGTGGGCGGGAGGCGTTCCGGGCCACGACTGGATGGATTACGCGTCGCCTTTCGATCGCCACAATTGACACCGTTGCGGGGTGAGTAGTGGTGTGCCCCCGTACACTGAACGACGACAAGCCGAACTCTCTCCCGATTGCCATCCTGGTTGGGCGGGGAATGTTATTTGTCGTCGTGATGTCGAGAGTGAATGTCGGTCAATCTGATGAATCTGTTGAGCGGCGAATGCGGGGACGATGCAATCTTGAACGACATACGTAACAATTCCCGAACTGCTTCACTGACTAAGCGGGTGGAAGAGGGCGCGTGGGAAAGCCAAATGCAACGATGAACCATCTATGGATGGCGTGACTACAATCTCCATTCAGTCCATCCCGATTGCGAACCATTCGGAAATCTCGATTCGCGTGACCCGTGTCGCTGCCGAGCTGAACGTCCACATGGTGGCGATCTAATCGAAGGGAGACCGCCTGGCGGTGCATCGCTTCGCGGTGACGAATGCTACCTGATCGGATAAGGCAAGAAGCCGCTCGCCGCGCATCTCGACATCGACGGCATCCTGGGCGTCGCACGGCAGGTCAACGTCGACGCGATTCACCCCGGCTATGGCTTCCCGTCCGAGACCCCCGGAATTCGCGCAGACGGTAAATCGATGAGGGCATCTGCAGGGTCGACCCGTCGCCGGACGTGATGCGCACGCTTGGCAACAACGTGGCCGCGAAACGCGGCGATCGCCGCCGGCGTATCGGCGATGCCCGCGACCGCGTCGCTGCCGGACGATCTCACCGCATACGAGAATCAGGCTGGAGAAGTCGGCTATCCGCTGATACTGAAGGCGAGCTGGGGCGGCGGGCGCGGGACGCGGGTGCTCGAGAGTGAGAGCGAGAGCGACCTAGATACGAATCGACGTTTTACCGTGTCGAATCTGGATTGAGCCGAATGGCATGTCAGTCGCGGCTGGCTCCTCAATCGCTATCGATGGCTGAGCGGGTGGCAAAGAGGAATCGCTGACGACAACCGGTAACATTGCTGTCTCTGGACGCGCCTCATCCGTTAGCGGGCCTTGCGCATGGAGGCGACGCAACGCCGACACCTGATTGGCATTGATGCCGTTCTCGCGAGCAAGACGGGCGACCGACGCGCCGGGCTCGAAAGTCAGTGCGACGATGGTCCACTTCCATTCGGTTGGGTGTCGGCGAGTTTGCTGTTTTGACGGGATCTCGACTGTCTGAGTCACTCCGTCCACAACGCCTATCGTGGGCACGACGGTCATTCGCGTCCTTCGCCGGAAATCATGGCATTCGTCATCGAACGCTCCTAGACCGTACTGGTCTTGCGCTTACGAACATGACTTCATCCGAGATGATCGACCGCGGAGAGAATGAGCGCCGGTCGGCTCCTGCGGCTTCAGTGCGCTGCCATTGCTGGTATACGTCGGTCGGTGCCGACAGCCAGAGAGTCAGAGAGAGTTCCCACCAACTCCACTTTCTTACCGGGCGCGACATTAATCCCCGATCACCGAACGTCACGCTACCTTCTCCCGGGGTGTTCCTCATCGACATGGTCACGGATGTAAACGTGTGACCATTCAATTGCGCGAGCGGTGGTTGCGCAAGTGTCGCTGCGGAAAATGTTTCTGCGAGAGGTTGAATTGAAAACATCACCCAAATATTCGATATTATCAACTCGTTCGTTCGATAGCGTATAATTCCATCCACCGATACAGTGTGGCCCGTGACACGCCAAGTTCGCGGGCGGCCCTTGATACAAGGCCACCATTTTCTATCAGTTTATTTTCGATCATCTCGCGCGTTACGGATTTGTGCGTGACAGGAGTGGATTGAGGTTCGATCGCGGTCTTGTCAAGTTCAAGATCACCGGCGGTAATGAATCGGCGATTCGTCATGACAAGTGCGCGACGGATCCGATTGATCAGCTCCCGTACATTACCCGGCCATTCGTAACTATGAAGGGCGGCAATGGCATCCGGAGATAGCCCATAAACACGTCCACTTCCGTCACCTCGAAACTGATTGATTACATGATGTGCTAGAAGTTCGATATCCTTTCCTCGCGCGCGTAGCGTCGGTTGTTCAATTCGTAAAACGCATAACCGATGATATAAATCGGTACGAAAGTTTCCTTCTTGTGATGCTTTCTCGAGATCAACGTGAGTCGCCGTCACAATCCGAACATCGACCGAAATGGGGCGCGTGGCACCCAAACGAAAAATATTGCCATTCTGGAGAAAGCGTAGCAAGCTCACTTGGCTTTCTAGCGGCAAGTCGCCGATTTCATCGAGAAACAATGTCCCGTGGTTGGCAGTTTCGATAAGCCCAATCTTCGAGGCGGACGCGCCAGTGAACGCTCCCCGTTCATATCCAAACAACTCAGACTGCAAGAGATTAGGTGGAATTGCCCCGCAATTTAATGCGACAAACGGTTGCGAGACACGGGAAGAGCATTGATGTATGGCCGACGCGGTTAATTCCTTGCCCGTACCTGTTTCGCCATAGATATGTACTGGCGCGTCACTTTTGGCCATCCTATAGATGTAGTTAAATAATTTCAACATGGGATTACTTGCTCCAATCATGCCGAATTTTGAATGATGATAATTTGAAATGTCTTGTGAAAATAAGCGCTCCATTCCATATGCGCGTTCGACGGTTTCGATGATTTCCTGATTTTCGGTTGGTATGGTGATGTAATCGAAACAATGGGTTTTTATTATGTTCAAGACGGTTGTTTCTATCGACTGTTGCTTATCAATAATCGCGACCCATCCAATGTTATCAAATTCCAAGCAAAATTCATCAATTTCGACCAGTTCATCGGCCGTTGAGTTTTGTAGATCTAATATCCCTCCTTTGGTGGATTTGTTTATTCTATTTATTTTGCTTGAATCTTCGATAAGTATGACTTTCCAGTCATTTCTGGAGAGTTCTTTGATTAATGAGGTGTCTGGTTTTCTTGTCCAATAGATTACTTCTCTTGATTTTGTCGTGCCCGGCATTTTAATATCTCTTTGTTGAGGTTTTGGGTATAGTGTTTTTTTGATTTCTAGATATTTTTATGATGTTGTTAAAAATTAAATATTTCCGTTGATTTGGGTGACCGGTTGCGGTGATTCGGTGTGGTTCGTTTTTCAATGAGCTTCGCAAGTAGGGAGTGAGTTGTGTTGTAATTTTAAGTAATCTTAAAAATAGTGTGATGTATTGCAATTCGCGCACGCTAATTTTAGCGCCTTGGAAAGTGAGGCGATGAATGTTTGGTGCCATCGCCGCCGCGTTACATACTCAAACTTGTTCGTCACACTATTTACTTGTTGGTCGCTATATCCCGAGCAAGTGAAGTCGACGGAGAACAATGATCGTAGATCCAAGATTTCGACAGGAATTTTAGAAATTATGAGAAGAGCGCTCATGATCATCTATGATCGGTTCGAATCCGAGGTTAACGATTCAACGTATCGTTTCGATTCGCCCGAGAGACTTCAAATCGTAGGAGCAGATTCCTCCCTGTCGAGCAGGTCCAGAAATAGTGGGAAATCCGATTCGTATATCCCCGCATCGAACCGGAGGAGGTTGCCTAAGAAGAATTCGCGATAATCGGCTCGATCGCTGTTTCGCAATCGTTGTCTGATCCCCAATATTCTGTATCGGCTTCATGCACGCCTCACGGTCGTAGGTCGTCTGCAATCGTAGGATGTAATCGCCACGCATCGCGTGTTAACCAATTAAAGCAGAATTCGATGGGGATGATGTAGGTTGGATACATATTTGTCATTTTCAATTGTGGTAATTGTTTGTAGAAAAGTTAAAGCACTGCGCGCGGCGGAAATTTTAGAAATTTGTGAAATATAAAATCCTGACGTTTTGTAATAAATATGTCCCATTTTATTAATGGGCGTGTGAGCGCGCTCTGAGAAGAACGTATCGATCCTGTCTCAATCAAGCTATCTGTGTTCTAGTATGTAAATAGAGGCGTCGTTGCATGAATCGGGCGAGCAAGGGGAGCAATAGTTGTTGACGCGCAATGGCCGGTGCGGCGACCCTGTTAACAATGCGGGTTCCCGCGCAGATTTTCGATTTCTTGCTTCGACACGACGCGCAGGAACTAGCGCAAGAGGAGCGAATCGAGGGCGCGCTACCGTATCAGGAACTGATTGGCCTAGGACGCTCGCCCGATCAACTGAGGTAACGTCACGATGAGGGTCGATTAAGCCGCACTTACAAACATATTAGATGCCGAGCCGGCGCTTGGCCGTTCTTGTCTGTACCGCGACGCTGATCCAAGCGCCGCCGGGCCTCAGGACCGTGTACCGTATGTCGCCGCGTTTGTTGCAAGGCTTCTCGCAAGGCCTGCTCGAGATAGCTTTCGCCACCTTGCTCGTGCTTAACTACGTAGGCGGGCCGCCGCACACAAGCGATAGAAGTCCAGCTGCAGATCGTTGGCGACGACGATTGGACGGCGCGCAAGCATGGTTATTGGGAGCGTGGCACATCGCACTAGTGCATCTCAGGCTCGACCCGGATACCGGTCAGGTGCGTGCTATGCTGTTGACGCATCAGAATGTCAACGATGGTGGCGACTTGGCCGAACTGCTCGGTCAGATTCCGGGCGACGAACGAATAAATGTCGTCGGCGGGACGGGGCCTACGACACCAAACCTTGGCATGCCGTGATCCCCTGGTGCAGCGCAACGCCCTTGATTCAGCTGCACGAAGGCGCTGCTCGTCGGCCGGCAAATACTTCGGGCGGGATGTAGTGTAACGACGCAGTCAGTGCGATCGCGCGATGCGTTCGTCGCGAATGGAAGAAGGAGAGCGGCTACCATCGGCGCTCGCTCGCGGAAAACGGAATGTATCGCTACAAGACGCTCACGGGAAAATTGCCGGTGGGTGCGGCGCATCGAATCAAAGGCGACCGAGGTCGCCATTCGCACGGGCGGGTTCAACCGCATGGCGGACTTTGCAACGTCCGCAATCCCGTCACATCCGATGAAATCAAGAACATTGGCCTTGCCTTGTCGTCACGCCCAATTTAAGCACAACGCCGTATATAGGTGCTCACTTAAACCGCAGAGCGAACATGCTACTGAATATTTTCTCTGGAACCGCCCAGCAGGTGTAATTCAGTTTAAGGCAGGAGCGTTCGGAACTGTCAGCAAAGGCAGGAGATTCTTCTCATTCGAGGGAGAGGATTGCGGTGGAGTCGGCCGGATTCGCGTAGCGGTCCGATAGCCGCGGATGCGGGTTGCAATCTCGGGCTCAAGGTTTTCCACGTTGCGCGTGAAGTGCGAGTCGTTGTCTGGGAGCTATGCGGGTGGGCTCGATGGGAGGAGGTCATTCGATCAGTTTCGCTAACCGTGTCATTATCCCAAAACTCGTCGATCAAACTGAGCAGGATCGAGGACGTCGAGAATGGAATGTGGACAAACGCGTCCTTGTCCGCATTCGCAGCAGAAGCGTACATTGCTGCCCATGTCACGGTGATGTGTCAATCAGATGGTGCCAAACTCCTTGCCGCGGCAAGAAAGTAGAAGGCGTCGGCACCTCAACTCTAATTATTTCTACCTCGATGTTTATTTGCCGACCAGACTTCATGAATTTAAGAGGGGCTTTGAAATAAAAAAATTTATCGTTATTTTTATGACTATTCATCCGACAAAGCATTTTTCGTCGGAGATATTTATTCGAAATTTCCTAGTCGGTTACCCTGTCATCATTTTTCGCCGTGCGTCCGGAAAAAGCGGCGCGTCGAATTTCGCTTGGCGTTGCGCCAAACTGATGCTTGATGGCGGTAGCCAAGTAGCTTTGAGTTCCAAATCCGCAGTTCATGGCAATTGATAAAATACTGTCGGATGTGTTTTCTAGAAGCCATCGAGCGCGCTCGAGCCGCCTTTCTATCACGTATTGTTTTGGCGTCCGGGCGAACTGAATTTTGAACGCCTCGACAGTCGCGCGTTCGCTCATTCCTAAAAATCGACTGACTTCACTTGTATCAAGCTTGCTCTCTAATGATTGATCGATGAACTGATTAATAGTTTCTCGGTTAAATTCTTCAAATGTAGAACTAGTTGGACTCGAGGGGTAATTCACCGCGTTGGGGTTTCGGCGATAAGTCGAGCTTGGCGGTTCGCCAAAGCGTCGAATGTATTGGCGAACGAAACGGACTGAGATGGAAAATCCATGCGCCAATAAAATTTCAGCGAAACGCTGTGTGTCGCCCCCACGCAGAAGTGCCTTGTTCACTTGTACAAAGCGGGCGTCGTCGTGTAACTCCGCATATGACTTTCCTCTTACTCTGCGTATCCCGTGCTCGAGCGCTTCGCTAGGAACGCCAAGTGCATGGGCAACGGCGCCAAGTGTCTTCCAGTGCATTGGAAACGCTTCAATCATTCTGATCGCCTCGCCAGTTTGAGCGTCGGAGGTGCACGATTCGCGATTGAACAATGCACTGTAGTTGCTGAAGTGGCCAGTAACGACAATTTTGAGCATGTGTTCAAGCAGTCCCTCAATTGCCAGATCTGGAACCGGCGACATCCTCATCATACTTCGTAGGCAACTTGCAGCGATGTTCCACTGCGCGCTTACCTCGGGCGCGATCGGTTGCAGCGAGAACTTGATCGGATCAGTTGCAGGCTGACCAATCCATTGAGCAATGAAGCGACGGACCCGCTCGGCATCGATGATCACAGAGAGGTGCCCGAAGCCATCCGGACCCGTCGAGCAGAACGATCGATCCGACGAGGAGATAGGCATAACATCACCGGGAATACAGGCCCCGTCGCTAGAACCTCCCTCGTACTTTGCTTGACCACGGCGGCAGGAGAGGAACAGATAGTTAGGCCGCGTCTCCGTCGACCGGAAGTGAAATGGCATCAAATAGTCTACGTCATAGATGCCGATACCATTGCGCTCAACCCCAGTCATGGTTACTTCACGGTGTGTCGCATGCTGCGCTGTAAACTGATTGTCGGCATAGATTCTTCCAATGAAGTCGGAAACTTCGTCAGGATCGAAGCTATGGAAGCGATGTTTGTTGAGAAGGTAGTCGCTCATGATGCCGGAAGGTCCACGAAATCATCAATTTACTTCAATGCTAGCGCATTCCTGAAGACGCGATGGTGTGGTTTCGCTACACCTGGGTGAACTATCGCACAGTCTGGTGACTCCATCTTATAAAGATTGTCTAGGTGCAGTCGCGGTACGAACCAAACGCACAGGCGTTCGACGCGTTGCATTAGAGGAATGGTGCATCGAAACATCAGACAATTAAAACCGTAGTTCGATGCCCCGCCTCATCATCCCAGCTGCAGCGTCGCGAATTAACATTTTCATTTTTTAGCGCGTCTAAATTTGAAAGGTTTTTTCGGGTCAGTTAACTACTATCTCTAAACAACTGCTTGTCCTGCGTTCATCTATATGTCTAATCATATGAATGTCTGACGTCGATGTATAGATTCCTCGGGCAATTAAGTGACGGGATGATGAAACGAGGGGCGGCAGCGTCGAGCAATTGCATCAATTCCAACTATTTTTAATTTTTAATGAGGCGGCATGATTTGTATCGGATATTTTGTGGAGGGAAATCGGACTCAACCAAATTCATCATCGTTCTGAACGAGAAGTGGGGCGGCCGTGTGGATTCCGGTGCGATTTTTCGGATTCGCGTAGGTGATTGGAAGGTCTGCATGGGTATCAAGCAAAACATACATAGATTGTTAGGAGTGGGCGGCGAACGTTATATTCAAATGATCGGAAGCAACATTATTTTT
Organism: Burkholderia sp. Se-20373; assembly: GCF_017104705.1. Classification (NCBI taxonomy): domain Bacteria; kingdom Pseudomonadati; phylum Pseudomonadota; class Betaproteobacteria; order Burkholderiales; family Burkholderiaceae; genus Burkholderia; species Burkholderia sp. Se-20373. The sequence continues at coordinate 40,297 of NZ_JAAGPH010000005.1, forward strand.
GATCTGATGTTGGTATTTTCGCTTATGCAAATCGGTCATGCGCTGCAGAGAAATCTTGCGTGGAATGGTGCCATAATCTCAGTGATCTTATGCATAACCACATGGCGTGAATGGCGTTACGCCGAATGGGTCGTTGGGCTGATTAAGGTTGAGGCGAAACTGTGGCGCGGTTCGGGAATTGTATTAATATCGATTTACTTGGTCGCCGCAATAGAAATTTCGAACGCTTTGGAGATGGACTGTTCTAGATTTGTCTTCTTCTATGTGCTGTTTCAAATTTCGAGAATTGCACTGTCTTTTCGGCTCGTGAGCGAGACAAATTCAGAAAATTCAGAGGGCGGGTGGGCATTGAAGTGGGCATTTGTGACCCCTATTTTCTGGATTATCGGCGGCACCATTGGTCGCGACACTCGAGCGATTTGGTGGGCTATTGCAGCTATTTACGAGGTTGCTCCAATAAACTCCGGTTGGAAGGTGTTGGATTGCGAATTCGTAAAGGGGGGCGGATGGAGGGAATTAAATCGAAATTTCATTGAGCGTTACCAGTTGCTGACGATAGTGGCCTTCGCAACGGCGATAGTATCAGCTGTGGCGGTGCTGGATAACACGAAACATCGAAGCATAGAAGACGTTGTGACATTTGTGGGATCGGTCGCCGCAGTGATGGCTATGTGGGCGTTGTATTTCGATATTTCAAAAAGTGATGCTGCGGGCTTTATTTGTTATTCAGCGAGGCCGAGTCTTGATGCTTCCGCCATTAATCGGATTCATGAAATTATGGTGTCTGGAATTGTTATTGCTGGGATTGGGGGAGGCGTTTCGGTTGTCAATGATAATATTGATATTGGTTTTGCGCCGCCAATCTGGTTCTCGATCGGATTGATGCTTTATATGGTGGGAGGCTGGTTGTATAAATGGTTGATCTATAAGTCGAGATCAATTTGTTACATAATGATTGTTTTCGTCCTTGTTGCTGCAATTATGGTTGGGTGGACGGAAAAATGGTGGTTTTCGTTTATTTTAATGAGCATGCTTTCGGCCGCCGTCTGGTTCGAATCAAGAGTTGCGAACCGACGTCGAGTAATGGTGGAGCGAATCTTTTCGTAAAACGATAATTGCCAGTGCGAGATTGAATGCTTATTTAATTGCGAGGCGACTGGTGTGCCGAATTTAGTAGAGGTGTCAGCGACGATCGGGACAATTATCGTTGGGGCGGCAACTGTGGCTCAGTGCCAAGAGCCCAAGGTGCAAACAAGGAGGCGATTGTTCGCAATTCGTGGATAGTTCATCTCGACTAGGGCTGTTCGTTGGCGGCATAACTCTCGTTACACTCGTGTCACCTCAAAACCTCATATGGGATGGAGTCACAAATGAGCGATTCGACTATGGATGGAAAGGTTGTGCTGGTTACGGGTGTGTCATCTGGTCTTGGGCGGGAACTGGCTCAACAGCTGCTGGCGGAAGGTGCGAACGTTGCTGGCACGGTGCGCAGCTCGGAGCAGGTCGGCGAGTTTGAGCGGCTGGCTCCTGGTCGTGCTTTTGGTCTCTTGATGGACATCACCGACTCTGAAGCGGTTGCAACTGGTGTCCGACAAGTACTCGATAGGTTTGGTCGTATCGATGTACTGGCGAACAACGCCGGTGTTGGCACGGTTGGTGCCGTAGAGGAAACGACTGAGGCGGACGCCCACCGAATCTTTGACGTAAATTTCTTCGGGGGACTTCGGTTGATTCAGGCGGTGTTGCCGACTATGCGTCGCCAGAAGTCGGGGCATATCGTCCAGTTCTCGTCGATTGCTGGGTTCGCAGGGTACCCCGGGTTGGGAGTTTACGCGGCAGCCAAATCGGCCACCAGCGTGCTCGGCGAAGCGCTTGCTGGCGAACTCGCGCCTTTAGGAATTCATGTGACGATTTTGACGATTGGCATCTTTGAGACGCAATTTGCAGGTCGCTCTTTGGCGTACGCATCGAATCGAATCGACGACTACGCGGATACGCCGGCGGGCCAGTTTCGTGGTTTTATTGGTCAGCTTCAAGGAAAGCAGCCAAACGTTCCTCATAAGGGGGCGAAAGCGATCATTAAGCTTATGAAATCCAAGAACCCGCCGGTGCATTTCGCACTTGGTGCAGATGCGGTGGGAACCATGCTCGCTCGGGCAGAATCGATCGAGAACGAAATTCACGAATGGGAGGAAGTGTCGCGATCGACGCAACGAGATTGATCGAGAGGAGGTTAAGGTTGTTCGCGTAAGGGTTACAATTTGTTAAATTGGAATCCTTAATATTTGGATCTCGTAGTTTTGGTAAGGGTCATTGTCGGTGTGAGGGTGCTGAGCGCGTTATTTGATACGTGAATTAAACGCTCTGAAATACCACTGAATTTTTTTGGTCAGCCGCGGCGCGATGTAAAGGAAGCTGACGTTTATGGAGAGCATCATGAGTACTAAATCTCAAGTGGCAGTTGTTACCGGCGCATCGCGGGGCATTGGAGCAGCAATTGCTAGGCGTCTCGCCGAGGACGGATTTTCTGTTGTTATCAACTACGCAGGCAAAGCAGCGGAGGCTGAGGAGATTGCAGGTGATATTGAGCGGGCCGGTGGAAGGGCGATCGCGGTACAAGCTGATGTGGGCGACCCGACAGCTGTGGCACGGCTTTTTGACGTTGCTGACGCTACGTATGGTGGCGTTGATGTGCTTGTAAACAATGCGGGCATCATGAAGCTGGCGCTACTGTCGGAAAGCGATGATGCACTTTTTGATAGCCAGATCGCCGTCAATCTGAAGGGAACGTTCAACACACTCCGCGAAGCGTCGCGTCGGATTCGCGATGGTGGTCGAATCATCAATCTTTCGAGCAGCGTGGTCGGACTCAAGCCGGAGACTTATGGCGTGTACACAGCCACAAAGGCAGCAGTCGAAGCCATGACCGGTATCCTCTCGAAAGAGCTGAGAGGGCGCTCGATTACTGTCAATGCAGTGGCGCCTGGTCCGACAGCCACCGCGCTTTTCCTGAATGGGAAGTCGCCGGAGTTAATTGAGCGCATGTCGAAAATGAATCCGCTCGAACGTCTTGGAACACCGGACGACATTGCTAATGCAATAAGCTTTTTAACAGGCCCGAATGGTGGCTGGATCAACGGGCAAGTCCTGCGCAGTAATGGCGGAATGGTTTGAGTGAAGCCTCATTTCGCTGACCGATCCCTCTCGATTATCAAGGAACATCATCATGAGCAAGACTATACTGATTACTGGGGCATCCAGCGGATTCGGCCGTCTGGCAGCTGAGGCGCTAGCGCGGGCGGGACATACAGTCTACGCGTCGATGCGCGATACAAAGGGTCGCAATGCCCCTGTTGTTGAGCAAATGGCGACGTACTCAAAAGAGCATGATGTCGATCTGCGGACGGTTGAGGTCGATGTCCAGTCACAAGATTCTGTCGATGCTGGGGTTGCGCAGGTCGTCGGTGAGGTCGGCCAACTCGATGTTTTGGTGCACAACGCAGGCCATATGGTGTTCGGACCAGCGGAAGCATTCACACCCGAGCAATACGCTCACTTGTATGACGTCAATGTGCTGAGCACGCAACGTGTAAATCGCGCGGTACTCCCGCATATGCGGAAAGTGGGAGAAGGCCTGCTGATATGGGTATCGAGCAGCAGCTCGGCAGGGGGCACGCCTCCATATCTGGCGCCGTACTTTGCCGCAAAGGCCGCGATGGACTCTATTGCGGTGCAGTATGCACGCGAACTGTCCCGTTGGGGCATCGAGACGTCAATCGTAGTACCTGGTGCGTTCACCGGCGGCACGAACCATTTTGCCCACGCAGGGGCACCGGCGGATGACGCTCGCGCCGCAGAATATGACGCCGGTCCATATCCCGGTTTCGGCGACCAGGTACTGAAAGCATTTGCAGAAATCGTACCGGCAGACGCCGATGTTGGGGAAGTGGCGCAAGCCATTGTCGATATCGTCGGCATGCCCTTCGGGAAGAGGCCTTTCCGGGTGCATATCGATCCGACTCAAGACGGAGCAGCCGTCGGGTTCGCCGTCCTCGATCGTGTCCGTGCCGAGATGCTGCATCGCGTCGGGCTCTCTGATCTTTTAAAGCCTCGCGCCAAGGAGTGAGTCGGCACATTTGCCGAAGCAAGGGGGCTCGGTGATATAGGGCGGATCGAGTTGGTCGCGCTGAGCTCCTATTGCAAGTAAACGTGGTAGTTAAATGCGAGCGCTAGATTGGCGTCAAAGAGCGAAAGCATTACGGAAACTTTCCGAAGCTCATGCAGGATACTTCTAGCTAGGAGTTTGGGACCACTGGGCGTGAATTTCTAAATCTGACGAACGCGTTGCGCGTTTGTCGACTCTGGAGAACGAAATGGCGAACCACGAAATCAAAGGTAAGACAGTATTGATTGCCGGAGGCGCAAAGAACCTTGGCGGGCTAATAGCGCGTGATCTGGCAAAACATGGTGCGAAGGCAGTTGCGATTCACTACAACAGCGCGAGCTCCAAGGCGGAGGCCGACAAGACTGTTGCCGACATCAAGGCCGCCGGTGCAAAGGCGGTTGCATTTCAGGCGGATCTGACGAGCGCCAGTGCAATGGAGAATCTGTTCGCCGATGCTGTCGCTACCGTCGGCCGCCCTGATATCGCGATCAATACTGTAGGTAAGGTTCTCAAGAAGCCGTTCACTGAAATCAGTGAAGCGGAGTATGACCAGATGAGTGCAGTCAACGCGAAGTCCTCGTTCTTTTTCTTGCGTGAAGCGGGTAAGCACGTAAATGACAATGGCAAGATTGTCACGCTAGTCACAGCACTGCTCGGGGCATATACCCCGTTTTACGCTGCATATGCGGGGACGAAGGCTCCGGTTGAGCATTACACGCGTGCAGCTTCAAAGGAATACGGCGAACGAGGGATTTCGGTCAATGCTGTCGGCCCGGGCCCGATGGATACGCCTTTCTTCTATCCGGAGGAGGGTGCTGACGCGGTAGCGTATCACAAGACGGCGGCCGCGCTCTCGAAGTTCTCGAAAACCGGGCTCACGGATATCGAGGATGTGGTGCCGTTCATTCGCCATCTCGTCTCCGACGGCTGGTGGATCACCGGCCAAACGATCCTAATCAACGGCGGGTATACGACCAAGTAACTCGGGATCGTCCACGACGCGTCCGGTATGGGCGGCGTTTGGCCCACGCCGGATGTGTGACGATCCTCCGACTAGGAATGGCAATATGGACACCAGCACACTGTCTCATCCCGTTGTCAGGAAAGCAATCGAAGCCTTGCAACAAGGCGACAGAGCCGGATGGCAGGCGCTGTTCGCCGAAGGCGCTGAAATGTATGACGATGGCAGTCCCCGTGATTTGTCTGCGTTCAATCGAGAAGCGATTGGTTCGGAGCGGTTTACGAAAATTGATCGGGTCGAGAATGACGGTCTCGAGGTCTTCGGGCGATTTCACTCGGATAAATGGGGTGATTTCAATACGTACTTCAAGTTTTCGATCGACGCAGAGGGTCTGATTTCTCGCCTCGACATCGGGCAAGCCTGAGCAGACGAACGCAGGCAATCCCGCAATTTATGTGGTTACGTTACACACCGTAGTCCGGCGCACGTGACGTTAGCTTCAACTTCAAGAGATTACGATCATGTCGAATCCATACCAGGCGGTGCTCGACGCGCAGCGTGCGCGTTTTGATTCGGACGTTACCAAGACCTACGAATGGCGCATTCAGCAGCTCGATCAGATGGAGCGAATGCTGCGGGAGAATCAAGACGAGTTGTGTGAGGCTCTTTACCAGGATTTTGGCAAGCCACCGTTCGAGCAGCTCTTCGAGATCTCCGTGCCAACTGGTGTGATTCAGTACTACCGCAATCATTTGCGCGAACTGATGGCGCCTCAGAAGGTCGCGATTCCATCCGCATTGGAGGGCGATGGAAACGAAGGGATGGTCTACAAGGAACCGTACGGTGTGACGCTGGTCATTGGGCCATTCAATGCGCCGATTCTGCTGCTTCTAGATCCGGCTATCGCGGCACTTGCCGCTGGCAACACGGTCGTCTTGAAGCCGGCCAACACGACACCGGCTACGGCCGCGCTGCTCAGCAAACTGGTGCCGTCATACTTCGGATCCGAAGACGTTGCAGTTGTGACGGGCGGGAGGCAGGAAATTAGCGCGTTGCTAGAACTTCCGTTTGACTTCATCTTCTTCACCGGAAGCTCCGCGGTGGGGAAGGTCGTGATGCGCGCAGCCGCCGAACATCTAACTCCTGTCCTGCTCGAGCTTGGTGGGCAGAATCCATGCATTATTGACGAAACCGCGAACCTCGACATTGCCGCCGACCGAGTTGCATGGGGACACAATGCAATTTCGGGGCAATGGTGTATCGCGCCGGGCTATGTCTATGTGCACGAATCGGTGGCAGACGCCTTTCTCACGCGCCTCAAGGCGTCGATCCGGAGAATGTACGGGGACGATCCGCAGCGAAGTCCTGATTTCGCGCGGATGATTAGCGAACATGACGCGGAACGCGTCGCATCTTACATTCTCGCAGATAAAGTTGTGCACGGCGGGCGTTTTGACGTCGCCGCCCGTTACGTCGAACCTACATTGCTGTATCCATCAACGTGGGACGATCCAGCCATGCAACAGGAGGTTTTTGGTCCGGTGTTGCCCGTGCTGCCTTACAGCAACCTTCGGGAAATCGTGGGTATTATTAAGCGCAAGCCTAAACCGCTAGCCTGCTACATTTTCAGTAAAACACAAAAAAATATCGACTACGTACTCAATGCGCTCTCGTTTGGTGGCGGTTGCGTAAATCAGACTAACCTACATTGCTGGATCGATAGTTTGCCATTTGGCGGCGTTGGTAACAGTGGAATGGGAAAATACTATGGTAAAGCTGGATTCGACGCTCTTAGCAATACAAAGGCTATGCTGATTGGAAATCCCGATTCGGTGCTCGACGTATTTCCGCCATACAAAGGAAAGGACATCGGAAAGATGCTCAGTGTATTTGCCTGATAAGGGGGCGCGATGCATACAGTTTGGACAATTTTCGCTGGAATTTTGCTGTTGATAGTATTTTTGTTGTTTGGTCGACTTTGGGGGGCACATGTCGCAGAACTTAGCGTTGCGGCGCTAGTTTTTATACCATCCTGGGCTGTGTTGTCGCTGGCCAATCTTTGGGTAGGAGTGCATCGAGCCGGTTATGGTGTCCGCGAAGAATTGCCAGTACTTGCGATCGTGTTCAGTATTCCAGCCGCGATTGCTGTGGCTACAGCTTTGCTATTCCTACGAAAGTGAATGGGTGATGCGCTATGAGTATTCAATCTAGCGGGCATCCGCTCATGCGCAAACGTAACGGGCAACACGCGCGCGTTACGTACGAGGAATTATTCTTCGATCTAGTGTACGTGTTTGCCGTAACGCAGTTGAGTCATTCACTACTGCATCACCTCACGCTCACGGGCGCGCTCCAGACGCTTATTCTATGGTTTTCGGTCTGGCTTGGCTGGCAGTATACTTGTTGGGTGACAAATTGGTTTGATCCCGAGCGCCCGGCAATTCGCCGCCTGATCTTTGCCACGATGCTGGGCGGTCTGATAATGGCAGCCGCAATTCCGGATGCATTCGGCACGCGCGGTCTTCTGTTTGCTGGTGCATACACGTCGATGCAAGTAGGCAGAACCGCGTTTATCGTGATTCGTCTGGAGCGAGACCATGCGTTGTCAGCAAACTATCAGCGAATGCTCGGTTGGGTTTCCATATCCGCCGTGCTTTGGTTGGCTGGTGGGTTGGCGGAACGCGAGACACGGACAATTCTATGGCTTGCTGCTGTATTGTGTGAGTATGTGTCACCGATGTTTGGTTTCGCTCTGCCGATCCTCGGACGTTCTCATACACGCGACTGGACCATTGAGGGCGGGCATCTGGCGGAACGTTGCCAGTTGTTCGTCATCGTCGCGCTAGGGGAGGCGGTACTAGCGACGGGTGCTTCCCTGAGCGGAGAGTCGATGTGGAAAATTGAAACGCTCTCCGCTTTCCTCAGCACTTTCGTTGGCGCACTTGCTATGTGGTGGCTCTATTTCGGTACTTCGAGCAAAGATGCGAGCGCTGCGATTGCCCATTCCAACGACCCCGGGAGAATGGGGGCCTATTTTCATTATGTGCATGCGGTTCTTGTCGCCGGGATAATCGTCACGGCAGTCGGAAATGACCTTGTGTTGACGTATCCCGATACGCGATCTAAGTTTGCTTATACAATTGCTCTGGTGGCAGGTCCCGCGATTTATATACTTGGCAGTGCCATTTACAAGCGAATTGTTTACGGTGTCATACCCCGTTCGCACATTGCATCTGCGATAGCTCTTGGCGGTTTGGCAATCTGTTTCGGTGACCTGGGAACGCTGGAAATGGGGTGGGCTACAACCGTTGTTCTATTGGTTGCGTCGTGGTGGGAAACGCGGGTTGGTCGCCAACAATATGCTTCTCAAGATGGTTCGAACTTGCTGGAGCATGATTGAAACCAAAGTTTTGAAAAATCAAATATGATGTACTCCTCGGAAGTGCTTTCAATATTGGATGTAATTTCCTTCTGGAGAGAGGCCGGTCCGTCATTATGGTTTGCAAAAGATGCGTCTTTTGATAATCGCTTTAGACAACGTTTTGTCGATGCTCATTATGCCGCTGCCCGACGCGAACTCGATGACTGGCAAAGTAATGCGTATGGATTATTGGCGCTGATAATACTGACTGACCAGTTTCCCCGTAATGCTTTTCGTGGAACTGCGCATATGTATGCGACCGATGGTCTTGCGCGACATTTCGCGACGCTTGCGTACGTCCGTGACCAAATGGCGGCGGTGGAGAAACCGCTCCGCCTGTTCTTTTGTCTACCATTCGCGCATTCAGAAGAAATTTCTGATCAGCGCATATCTGTAAAGCTTAATGAAAGACTGGGGCAGCCTTGGTATTCGCACGCATTGGGGCATTTTGATATTATCGAACGGTTCGGTCGTTTCCCGCACAGGAATCCGCTTTTAGGGCGCCAGACTACGCCCGAAGAGGCCAAATATCTGGCGGACGGTGGGTTTTCAGGTTGAGATGGGTCTTGAAAACCGGCCACGTATGCCATTTGATATGAGCGCTTGATAAAGCATTCTGAAGTTGCACCATTGCCAGGATTGTCGGGTGGCCAACTCTGTTCCGTCTCGATTTGAGTGCAGGGGACAGGGCAGCCACGCACGGGATCCCTGTCCGACTTTCTACATCATTGCCTTGACTCGAGTTTGCGTTTTTGACTTGGGTACGACTTTCCCCGTTATGAAGTCCGCCGCGCGTTCGGCCATCATCATGATCAACGCATTGGTCGGCCCGCGGATGATGCGGGGAATCGCCGATCCATCGACCACGCGCAGCCCACTCACTCCGCGCACCCGCATCTGTGTGTCGACGACGGCCGCTGCATCGCCGTCAGCGCCCATACGGCACGTGCCGACCGGGTGATGAAGGGTTATCGCGATACGGCGAATGAATGCGTCGACGTCCGCATCGCTTTGCACCTGTGCGCCAGGCGCAATCTCTTCGCCGATGAACGGGCGCAGCCCGGCCTGGGCGCCGATTTCCCGCATGCGCCGGAACATCTCCCGCGCAGCGGTGCGATCCTTCTCGGTCGTGAGGAAGTTCTGTTCGATCCGTGCATGCTCGGCCGGATCGGCCGACTTCAACGTCACGCGCCCGCGGCTTTCCGGCGTGAGGAATATACCTTTGATCGCGAACGAGTCGGAGTAGGCTCGCTTGAATGGCTCGAAGTATGGCGCCGCGTTCATCGCGCCGGCAGCGAGAATCAGCTGAACGTCGGGTAGCGAAAGATGAGGCTGACTTCGAACCAGGCCGAGTGCGGCGGCGGGAATCTTGCTTGAGAAACCGTTGCCGCCTAAAAGCGTGCGCGCGACGTCGAACACAATCCGATCGGCCCGCATCATTCGGTGGAGCGGGCCGGGTTCCTTGCGGCTCCAGCGTAGGTCGAACACGATGTGGTCATGGAGATTGGCCCCCACACCGGGCAGTTCGATTTGCGTTCGGATGCCGTGCGCGCGCAGGTTGTCGGTAGCGCCGATGCCGGATAGCATCAGGAGTTGCGGTGAGTTGATCACGCCGCCGCAGAGGACAACTTCGCGGCGCGCATCGGCGCAGTAGTTAGCTCCACCACGGCTATACTCGATTGCGGTGGCGCGGGGTGTGCCCCTATCAGTGCCTAGAACGATCCGCTTAGCCAGTGCGCCTGTAACGAGTGTGACGTTGCCGCGCTCAAGCGCCGGGCGGAGGTATGCAACTGCGGCACTGCATCGGAGGCCATTGCGGATGGTGGCCTGCATTGGTCCGAAGCCTTCGACCGATTCGCCGTTGTAATCATCGTTTTCCGAGTAGCCGCACGCATGCGTCGCCTTAAGGAAGCCACCGATCAATGGGTCGCGATAATCAAGTCGGATCACGGTAAGAGGGCCGCGACCGCCGCGCAAAGCAGATTCCCCACCTTCCCAGGATTCCGAGCGCTTAAAGTACGGCAGCACCACGTCGTACGACCAGTCCGTCAGACCGAATTCGCTAACCCAACCTTCGTAGTCCTCGCGCGCGCCGCGTGCATACGCCATGCCGTTGATTGACGACGAACCACCCACTACCTTGCCGCGCGCGCATTCGATGCGACGGCCGTCCATTCCCGGTTCTGGCTCCGTACAGTATCCCCAATCGTAGAGCCGATTCTTCAAGATCTGGCCCCATGTGAGCGGTACCTTGATGTACGGTGATCGATCCTGCTCGCCGGCCTCGATCACAAGGATGCGGACGTTCGGGTCCTCACCGAGTCGGTAGGCCAACGCACAGCCAGCTGAGCCTGCGCCGACGATCACATAGTCATACGTATCGGTCTTCATCGCCGCTCCTCGGGCTTCCACGGAACCGACCGATCAGTTTGTACTCGCAGCTCAGGATTTCTGCGAACGGAGAAAGTCTCTTTCGAATGAACCACGATGCCTCCAAGACGGGCCCACACTCTGGCCACTAGGTTGGTTCCTTCGATTGTGCGCAACCTGAACTATATCTTCAAATAGGAAATAGAGTGGGGTTTGATAGTTCGTTAAGTATGGGAGATGTCCTTATGCGCAGTCGCCATCCGTCCCTTACGTTTCAAAGACTCGAGGATTTTTGCACGTTCGTAGAGTTTGGGAGCGTCCCCCAAGCGGCGGTCAGCTCTGAGTGGCGCAACCTTTCGTCACTGCGCATATACGGAGTATGGAGAGGCGTCTCGGTTATGCGGTCTTGAAGTGCGCCGGGCGCAATATCGCGCTCACCGAAGCCGGTGAACACACTTACCGTTGGGCGATCGAGGTAATCAAGCGCACCCGCGAAGTCGATCGCGAACTCGTCGCTTTGTGAGGGCGAAATTGGGAATGTGCGGTTGCCACGTCGATGTCCATCGGGTCCTATGAACTGCCGCCATTGATCGCGAATTTTCATCGTCGACAGCGGCGCGGCCTTGTGAGAGACCAAATTATGACGCCTTAGGCCGCAGCCAATGCGACACGGGTGGCCACGTGCGATTTTGCGGTAATTCAGGACCCTGATGGTCTGACAGCGCTGCCGCTATGGCGTGACGAACTCATACTCGTGACAGGCGCTCCGAGCTCGAGGGCTGGACAGAAGGCAGAGACGCTTGACTTCCGTCGGATCCCATTCGTCAGTACACCATGCAATCAGCGCGGCGCGAGTTGGAAGAGGCACTGATGCGCGAGCACGATTTGGAAAAACGCAATGCCGTAACGGAGCTCTGGCCCCGGGAACCAATGAAATGCGCTGTCAGACCAAACCTTGGTGTGAGCTTCGTGTTCGAATCTGCAGTGCGCTCAGACGTTAGTCGCTGCGAGTTAGTAGTCCTTACTCATACCGATATCTCCATGAGGGTGCCAATTTATCTGGTTCATCGCGAAGATAAGCGCTTTGCGACCTTTCAGACCGAACTGGTCCAGCTCATCCTGGACTTATCCTGGCCCAATACTGTTCGTAATTCATCAGATCACAAGAAATTGAGTATATAAATAATCGGAAATGGATAATAGACGGTGTTCGACTCGATCCTACGATTGCAAGATGTTTGCGCAAACGCCACACGTGTCTGACCGCCGAGTGTAAGCATCGATGGATGCCGGAACGTGATTGCGTAAGTCTTCGTCACACTAGAATCAGGTCCTTCATCATGCATACTCTTCACAACCATTCCGGTAGCCGCGCGCCGTTAGTAGACGATGCCGGCCATCTCCAAGAGGCGACGGGCCCTGCGCTCGTCGACTCTCTAGTTTGTGCGAACCGCATCCTGTTCGACCTGGGCATCGTCGATGCCTTCGGCTACGTCAGCGTCAGCCATGACAAGGATCCGCAATGCCACCTATTGGCGCGCGACATGGCGCCGGGCACCGTTTGCATCGACTACACCATCGAATTCACGCTGAGCGGACCGCATCTGCGCTCGTACCCGGCGACACCATGCTGGCGAAGCCGCCCGAACGTCGCCGCTATCCGTGCTCGTGCTTGGTGAGGTCGCGCGTGACACATTCCCGGCCTGCGTGTTCAACATCGTCAACGGCATGGGCGCGGAGGTCGGCGATACACTGGTGCGCCATCCGAAAGTGAAGCAGCTTGCGCTGATCGGGGCCGTGCCGAGGGAGCTAGTGATCCCAGCGCAGTGCGGCCGAAGTCAGGGGCAAGCACGTGACGCTCGAGCTAGGGACAAGAACCCGATGATCGTGTTTCCGGATCCGGACGCAGCGGCGGAGAGTGCAGTGTGCGGGACGAATTTGTCTTGACAGGGCCGTCGCGTGAATCCAATTCGCGGCTGCTGTTGCTCGACTACATTTACGACGACGTACTCGCGCGTGTCGTCGAGCGCGTGGCCCCGATCCGCGCCGGTGATCCGATGTCACCCGACACGAGTATGGGTCCGATCAATTCGCGCAAGAGATACGACCACGTGATGAGCTTTCTCGAGTCGGCGCAGACGCACGGTGCGCGGCTGATGACGGGCAGTTCGTCAACCGCAGCAACACGCACATCCTTGGCGTGGCTTGGGGCGGCCTCAAGAACAGCGGTGTCGACTGGGAAGAGGGCGCGAGGAAATGTACCGTAATGTCGAGAAGAAAGTCGTCAACGTGGTGGCGTGATGGACTTGACTTACCGCCAGCCGAATCTAACGTCGAGGCCGTCGCTCAATGGTGGAAGTGATTCGCGCGGCACCATCGGGGAATACTCGTGAAAAAGGGTGTTCGCGACGTTCTTCTTCTGCCTGCTGGCCAATGCGATCGCGCCGGTCGCAGGCTCAAAACTATCGCTAAGAAACCCGATCCGTCGCATTGATCGGCGAGGGCGGTCAGAACATTCCTCCCCACTGCGTGCTAGAACCTTTGTGGGCTCGTGGCGCGGCATCGATGTGACGCGCCTCGGCCAGTAGGTGAAAAGGCAAGAAATAGACTCTACGACTCGATCGACATTGACCATTAGTTCACGAGAAAACTCTTCGCGACGGGCTACCGCAAGACAAAGCGCCAAATGATTTTTGAATTCTGCAACGGACTAGAATGTTAAAGAAAGCGCTCTTGTGATCGTTTGGCGAACTATAGAGGTCAATTTCAAATTGCGCTCGTGGCTTGGTGGAGATCAAGAGTAATGCAACAATTGGCGAGATCGATTGACGTGCCGTTACGTTCCAAATGGTTCTTGGCCTCCTTCTCACGCGCTTCTTTCAGATTGGCAAGTCAGTTCGGTTCATCACTTCGCCAAAATATCATGCGACCCGATGCCGCCGACGCGAGTCGAGTTAAACCGAAACGCGTGCAACAACTGTGGATATTTCCGAGGTCACGTATCTCACAAGAAGTGCAAAATTGCCGAGAGTACTCAGAGGTATCAACAACGAAATTTCGTCGCTGCGATTATTAGAAATCTGCTTATTAATCGTTTATAACTCGATCTCGGCAGATACTATCCAAGCTTCGGCAACAGGACTCGGACCTCCTCAATTAAGTCTCGGACGGCGTTCGGATCATCCGACACGTGCCGGAGTAAGTGCTTCTGGAATAATCCGTCGAGCAGTGCATACGCGGCGCTTGACGAAATTGAGACCGTTTTCCCGCCAAGTTCCGCATAACGTGTGATTACGCGCCACACCATGTCTTCGAGGCTCTTGTCAATCTCAGTAACAACGTCCCGAAATGAGGTCTCGAACAGCGCCTGAGCCCTCAGGTCATACCAAAGGCTATGCATTTGCGGCTCATTACGAATTGTCTCTTCAAGCTTACAGAGGAAGCCTTGCATCAATTCGTCCTGCGACTGCGCGGCTTCCACCACCGCATCATAGCGTGTCGCGCACTGTGCTTTGAAATGGCGAATGCTACATCGGATGAGATCTAGCTTGTCTTCAAAATAGTAGTGCAGTACCGCGTGGGTGTACTCAGACTTTTGTGCGATCTCGCGCAAACTCGTTTTCGCATATCCCAGCTCCGACAGAGTTTGTAGCGCGACTTCCGCGAGTTCCACGCGGCGTGCCTCGTACTTATCTATCGGGTCACGCCTCGATCTGGCAGAACGTTGTTTCGCCATCACGCGTCCGGTCTCAGCCTGCCTCATCATCCTTTCGTTGCCTCGCATCAATCACAACAATCACATCGCATGTGCCCAAACTCGCATGCGCCGTATGAGACCTAGCCCACAGTGTGCAAAGCGAAGATGTGCATGTCAAGAAAAAGCGGACACCTGTAAAAAAAATTCTTGACATTCGTGCAAAGAAATCTAACCATCTGGTAAAAATAAACTTTCCAGTTGGTTAGGCGTTGTGGAGGCGAGCCGGCGACCCCGTCCGGCAATCTTTGGAGCGTGGAGGGAGACATGACAAATGGAAGGCTTCACGGGCGTAAAGCTCTAGTGACTGGTGGCGCGCGCGGCATTGGTGCCGGTGTGGCGCAGGCACTTGCACAAGAAGGCGCGGATGTACTTCTTGGTGATGTGTTAGTTGACGTTGCAACGCAAACTGCGCGCGGTATCGCACAGACAGGCACACGTGTGGGCGCGGTGGCACTTGACGTTACCGACGATGAGCAGTGGGCACTTGCTGTCAATGCGATGGTTAGTGAGTTGGGAGGGTTCGATATCCTGATTAACAACGCTGGTATCGAGATCACATCGCTCATATCCGACCTTCGGGCTGAAGATTTGCGTCGGATGTGCGATATCAACATTGTCGGAGTCGGCCTCGGGCTGAAGCATGCATTTGGGGCAATGCGCCCCGGCGGAGCCGCCGGACACGGTGGTGCAATCGTCAATGTGTCATCAGTCGCCGCGACGATCGCATATCCCGCAATTGCGGGATATTCCGCCACAAAGTCTGCGGTGGATCGGATGACTCGGGTAGCTGCAATGGAGGCAGGCAAGCTCGGTTACGGAATTCGAGTGAACTGCGTATATCCCGGCCTTACCCCAACCGAGATGGGGATGAATCTCGCGTCGGACATCGTCTCGAATGGCCTCGCCCCAGACGTCGGCAGCGCAGTGTCGGCAGTAGTTGAGCAAACGCCCCTCGGGCGTCTTGCGACGGTTGAGGAGATCGCCGATTCGATCGTATTTCTATGTTCCGATCATGCCCGTTTCATAACCGGTATCGGTATGCCGATTGACGGCGGCATGGGGATGTGAATCGGCAAGCGATGATTACATTAATGGGGGAGTCATGAGCAACAAGAAGCCCGTAGTCGTCTATGGAGTATCGGGGTATACCGGCCGTCTGGTCTGCGAATATTTGCGCGAGTACAACATACCGTTCATTGCCGCTGGGCGGGATAAGGCGAGAGTCCAGGAGGTGGTCGAAAGGATTCCAGGTATCGAAACTGCAAGCTATGACGTCGTAGGTGTCGAGCACAATATCGAAGCGCTTACAGAACTGTTCAGCGGTGCACGCTTTGTAAGCAACATGGTGGGCCCTTTCATCAAATACGGATCGGAAGTGGTCCAGGCGTGCCTTGCCGCCGGTTGCCATTATTCAGATACCACCGGAGAACAAGATTGGGTAATGCTCGCGAAAGAACGCTGGGGTGAAGCATTTGCGCTGAAAAAATTGCTGCTCGCACCGGGCATCGCACACATGTATACAACGGGCGAGATTGCTGCGCAACTTTGCCTTGAGGTACCTGGGCTCGATACGCTGGACATACTCACGCTGTTCAGTGGATTTCCAACCACGGCATCGGTCGCCACCATCTTCACAATCCTAAAAGCCAAGTGGCACTATCTCGAACAGAACGAATACAAGGAATGGCCTCTCTCCACGAAATTTGATGTGGTGATTCCCGGGCAACACGGTTTGGGTCTAGCGTTACCTTGGGGAGGGACGTGCCATCCGGTCTGGTTCAAAGACGATCCCCGAGTGGCAAATGTAAAGGTCGCGGCAGGAGTATTTGCCCGCGAAGTGATGGAAGGGGTCATCGCTACGGTGAAACTCTATGAAGAGCAGATCAAGACACTGCCGCTGGAGCAACAGGAAGAGGCGCTCGGCAAGGTAGCGGCATCGGTACAGAGCGGTATGCCGCCGCGCGAGAATCCTCGCGTCAATCGCTCAATTGATTCAGTTTATGCGTCCGGCCCACTGGGGCGTGCTCACTGCGTAATTCACGGAAACAGCAACTACAAGCAGACAGGACTGTTGCAGGCCTATGCGGCAATGTCATTACTACAAACGTCACCGAAGAGAATTGGTTTCGCGTCCGGGTGCCAGGCATTTGGTCATCGCGAGTTGCTCGGGCAGTTGCGCAGTTTTGGTTTAGTGATGAAACCTGTTCTGACTATTGAAGACTGACGCACCGCACTTATCGGGAGGATCGTCATGCGTTTGACCCGTTATCTCGACAAGGGGGCGTCGCTCGGCGCCGATCAACCTTGCCTTGTCACCGAGGACGAGACGCTCACATATGTCCAGGTGCAGCGTCTGACTTATCGAGTCGCACGCGCGTTTGTACGCGACGATGTCGCTGCCGGTGATAACGTTGCCATCCTGTCTGGCAACGATCCGGTTGCGTTTTCGTGCGTATTCGGTGTGGCTCGTGCAGGCTGTGTCTGGTGTCCAATCAATCCCCGCAATGAAGTTGCCGAGAATGGATTTGTACTCGCAAGCTTCGAATGCCGTGCTCTTCTGTTTCACTGCAAGTATGCGGTGATGGTCGAGAAAATGCTGCCATATCTGCCAGCACTACGGTTAGTGATCTGCCTCGACGCAGCGCTACCATTCGCGCGGAGTCTCCATGACTGGCTCGGCGATCTGCCCGACACACCCTTCGAGCGAGAACCTGTAAACGACGTCGTGATGTTGCCTGGTACGGGTGGTACAACAGGAGTACCAAAGGGTGTCATGTTATCCGAGCGCAACTTAGAAACGATGACGGCACTGACTTTGATGAGTTACCCGTTCGACGGCCGGCCGGTCTATCTTGCCTTCGCACCACTTACGCATGCCGCTGGCGTGTTGTGCTTCCCGATTATGACACTTGGCGGTCGAATCGTCGTAATGCGGCATCCGGACGTCGGCGAGTTTCTCGCTGCAATTGAACGCGAAAGGGTTACGCATACCTTCCTACCGCCGACAGTGATCTACACGCTGCTTGATCATCCCAAATTGCCGTCAACGTGCATCGATTCGTTGCAGTGTTTCTGGTATGGGGCCGCGCCCATATCTGTCGATCGTCTCTTAGAAGCTCTTGAGCGGATCGGCCCAATGGCTCAGTTGTTTGGCCAGACGGAGGCGCCAATGATGATATCAACTTTCCCGCCTGAGGAGCACTATAACGCCGACGGCACAGTCGCCCTTGAGCGACTAGGGTCGGCAGGGCGGCCAACACCACTCGTCGAGGTGGGAATCATGGACTGCCGAGGCCGACTGCTACCTACAGGGGAGAAAGGCGAAATTGTTGTACGAGGGTCATTGGTAATGAAGGGTTATTACCGAAACCCCGAAGCAACAAAGGAAGTATCGGCTTTCGGTTGGCACCACACCGGCGACGTAGGTTATCTTGACGCAAACAACTACTTATTCATCGTCGATCGTGCGAAGGACATGATTATCACGGGAGGTTTTAACGTCTACTCCATTGAAGTCGAGCAGGCGCTGCTTGCTCATTCGGATGTTCGTGATTGTGCGGTGATCGGAGTGCCGGACGAAAAATGGGGTGAACGAGTAGTTGCAGTTGTCCAGCCACGTGACGGTAAGCAGATTGACGCAGAAGCGTTGAAAAATTTCGTAAAAAAGAGAATTGGAAGCGTCAAGACGCCGAAACAGATCGAGATTTGGGACGATCTCCCGCGGTCAAAGGTCGGCAAGATATCTAAGCCAGACGTGAAAGTGAAGCTTAAAAACGAGTCAACGCCGGGATAGAAAAGCAGCTCTAATAGATTCATGAATTATAGTTCACGAGTCGACCATTTCGGAGCACTTATTAAATGGAGTGAGACATGAAGGTGAAGTTGACGCCGTCAACTCTGGCCGTATGTTCTCTGTTGGCGTTCTCGAAGGCCGCATCGGCAATTGACATCTTTCCGGCCGATTACACGGTACTGCCGCCTGGAACCACACTTGCGCTTGGCTACATCGGCTTTACACCAAGCAGCAATTTTCGGCTTGATGGAGTTGGCAGAGTACCGGACTCTAGTCTTGACCAAACCGTCGGTATCGCTCGGGTGCTGCACTACACCCAGATCGGCGGGGTTCCTGTGGCGTTCCAGGCGTTTCTTCCATTCGCGAAGCTGACCGACGTGAAAGTTGGCGGCAGCCCGCTGCCGACCAACAACGGGCTCGGTGACCTCACATTTGGCGCAACTGCGTTCCTTGTCAACCGTCAGGATCCTCAGTACGGAACAACCGTTGGGTTCACTGCATATTTCTCCGTACCGACCGGGAAATATGATTATGGCCGAGTTGGAGCCGGTGCTGGAACAGTTGTGTTCACACCGCAGCTTGGCGTTATCCAAGGATTGGGACGGAACCTCTTCCTCGATGTGGCCGTCGACGTTGCTGCTCAACCAGGGCACGACAACAGCGGTTACCGCATTTCGGTGCGACCGTCGATCGAATTGCAGTCCTACCTGCGATACCAGTTCACCCCGGCAACATCAGTATCGGTCGGTTACGCGGGTAATTTCGGTGGAAAGCAGTATGTGAACGACGCCTACACAGGACAAAAGACTAGCACAAGTCAATTGAGACTGTTTGCGAGTCACATGCTGACGCCGACGTGGCAAGTTGCCGGCATGCTCGGCAAGGCAATCTCAACAGAGGGCGGCTTTAAGAACAGTTACAGTGTGCAGCTGCGTGTGATGAAAATCTTCTAAGCTCGCAAAGGAGTACGACATGAATCGTCGCGTGAATGTCATTGGGGTTGGTATGGTACCGTTCATGAAACCGGGTGCAAGCCTACAGTATCATCAGATGGCTACGATAGCCGCGCGGCTGGCACTCGACGACGCAAGAATCTCGTACGAGGAGATCGAGCAAGTCTACGCCGGTTACGTTTATGGTGATTCGACCTGCGGCCAGCGTGCGGTCTACGATATTGGTATGACGGGCATACCGGTCATCAATGTCAACAACAATTGTTCAACGGGCTCTACCGCGCTATGGCTTGCAAAGCAGGCGATCGAAAGCGGTGCTGCCGAATGTGTGATGGCGGTCGGATTCGAGCAAATGGAAAAGGGCGCGTTGACGACAAAGTTTAATGACCGCGATTCGCCCCTTGAGCGCCATCTCGCGGTTGCAGATTCAATTCAAGGCGGGACATCTGCTCCGCTCGCCGTGCGAATGTTTGGGGGCGCAGGAAAGGAGTATATCGAGCGCTACGATGTCCATAGAGAGACGTTTGGGATGATCTCGGTAAAGGCACGCAAGCACGGAGCCCGCAACCCTTATGCCTTGTTCCGTGAACCACTCGACTTAGACCAGGTAATGAACTCCGGTGAGATCTTCGATCCTCTCACGCGGTTCCAATGTTGCCCACCGACCTGTGGTGCCGCTTGCGCGGTGCTATGCTCGGACGAATTCACGAAGCGTCATGGGCATCCGCGCACTGTTTATATTGCGGGGCAAGCAATGACCACGGATTACCCGAGTAGCTTCGAGCCGGCATCAATGATTCGGATGGTCGGGTTTGACATGTCAGCCGCTGCGGCGAGACAGGTTTATGAGCAAGCCGGAGTCGGGCCAGAGGAGCTTGACGTCGTTGAACTGCACGATTGCTTCACAAGTAATGAGCTGATCAGCTATGAGGCGCTGGGACTTTGTCCCGAGGGCGGTGCTGAGCAGTTTATTCGTGATGGCGACAACACATACGGCGGCAAGGTCGTTACCAATCCATCAGGCGGACTGTTGTCGAAAGGGCATCCGCTAGGTGCAACTGGACTGGCGCAGTGTGCGGAACTAGTCTGGCAATTGCGGGGGGAGGCGAACGGTCGGCAAGTCGAGGGCGCGCGTTTGGCGTTAGCTCACAACATCGGACTGGGCGGTGCGTGCGTCGTGACTATGTATCGTCGAGACGTAGGGTGAGCAGATATCTTGGTAGGGTGCGCCGTTCATATACATATGCCCGCTAGCCAAACAATGCCAATTTGGCCGCGGAAGACGCTTATCGAGCGTTATGCATGGTGCCGCTAGAACCTTGCTGCATTCGTTCGCTATTGACTCACTAGCGAGGCTACCCGTGAGCGCTGGGCATGGTCGGTAGCGTCTCAAATGTCATAGCGATCGCCAGCAAATTGGGTTCCATGGAGTCCGTATCTCAAAGACACACGAACCAGAACAGTAAGACGTTTCTGCTCAGTACTTTAATCGCGTTGTGTCGGCCGAGTGTGTTTAAAGCCGTGATTAAAGTGATTAAATAATATCAATTATCAAAATATCAGTGGACTGGTTCGCAAGTGCGGCATTCAGCGCTCCTCGTAGAAGAAGCGGACTCATATCAGGCCCGCTAATCGCCCTACGGTCGCCGCTTGTGTGCGATTTTTTACTTTCAGCGCTTTGAAAATCGCGGTAATGTGCGTCTTGACCGTTTTTTCAGATATCCCGAGCGTTCTAGAGATTACCTTCGTAGGCATTCCATCACCAAGACATCTTAGTATATCAACTTGACGCGGCGTTAATTGCGAGACCTGGGAGAACAAAGGCGCCGCACGCTTTAGTAGCAGCGGAGGTACATAGAGCTCACCGGTGAGGACCATCTTTACGGCAGAGAGTAGCGTATGTGTATCGGCAGATGTCGGCACATAACCAAAGGCTCCTTGCGCAAACGCAGCACGAACATCTTCGGGTTTCTCAGAGGGCGACAGTACGATTATGCGAATATCTTCCCGCGAATGTGTAATAGACGACAAAGAATTCAAGTCATTGATTCCATTTCGTTGTATATCGAATATTACAGTATCAAGATCTCCGTCCGATTTTAGGGTCGTCGCTGCTTCATCAACATCATGCGCGTGACGGACAATCACCTTGTCATTGTCCTGACGCAGCAGGGCGGTGATTCCGTCTCGCAAAATTGGATGGTCACTCATGATTAGTATCTTCATAAAATTCAAATATCTCGCTGATTCATTTTTAAAAAGTTGCCACGTTTATGCGACCTTTTATGAAAGTCCTAGGACCTTTGGACGATCTGCGTCGCCCTATTGGTCTGATTTACAACTGGATCCGCTTCATCAAAACTGGTTTTGCGGTGAGTCATATGTATCGTAGTGCTAATTGTCTGATTAGTGGATTTTTTTGAAATTTTAAGAAATTGAAAATTTATATCTTCGAATCATTTTAACATTGACTATACGTCAAAATTCATGTGATCGCAGCATTATGGTTGCGTGGATATTTTTATGTTGCGAACTGGTATCGAATTAATTGATTGATGAAGGCGGAATTGAATAATATCTGTTGTTAATTGCCGAGATAAAAGGCTGGCCTTATTAGATTGATTCGGCTCAACTTGCAATCAAGGTTTATTATGAACATTCTTGACGAACACGATGCTATAAGAGATCTGAATATTTCTTACCTATGGTTGGCCCAAAAATTACTGAAATCAGATCGTGCGATGGCGATGTTTCGACTCGGTGTGACGCCGGAGATTGCCAGCGTAATCGAGGAGCTTCCCATAAAACGAATGATGAATTTGGCCTCCGCGGGGCAGCTCGTGTGTGTGTTGCGTTTGAATCGATGTGGAACGTTTCTGGCGCTCTCGAAATCACATGCGTCTGCCGAAATCGCCCACTTACATGCTGCAGCAGCACTCGCAAGTTCTGAGCCACACGTTCAGGATGCTACGTGAATAGCGACTCAAATTCGGATGGCCTGGTCCATGGCGCGCAAGATATTCTAGATGCCGTGGCAATGATTCGTTTGGGTGCTCGTCCGCAAATGCTAGAGATCGAGCTAGCAATGCCACGCGATCGACTTTTGAGGTTATATCGCGAGGTGAGAGGAGTGTCCCCACCAAAAGGCTTGCTTCCGTTTTCAAGCGATTGGTACTTGACTTGGATTGCGAATATTCATGCGTCACTGTTTTATACTATCTATAGTTTTTTACGATTCAAAGCCAAGTGTTCTAGGGTAGATGCTCTGGTGAAGGCATACAGCCTGTACAGTGAACGGTGCTATGTTGCAGGGTGTTGTACGTCTCTCGACATGACAAGGGCTTGGTTGCTTATTCGCTTTGTCGAAAATGGAGATCTATCGTGTACGAAGTGTATTGAGTGCGGTGCGAAGTTCATCGCTTACCGTCACGACACTCGTCGCAAACGGGTCTGTGTGTCGTGTCGACCGCCAGCACGCGCTGGCAAACGTACTAGTGGCAGTCGAAAGCGGTAGTTGAACTTGAATAGAAACGTAGAAATAAAGATGGTCGACAAGATTCTCGGCGACGTCTCCCCCGATTTGAGTAGCGCGACGATTTAGAGTCCAATCAAGTAGTCAGGAGATTGGACATGAGGAAGCGGTTCGCCGAAGAGCAGATCATTGGCTTCCTGCGGGAGGCGGAGACGGGGATTCCGATCAAGGAGCAGTGCCGCCGGCACGGCTTCTCGGAAGCCAGCTACTACCTGTGGCGCAGCAAGTTCGGCGGCATGAGCGTGTCCGACGCGAAGCGCCTGAAGGAGCTGCTGGCCGAATCACTGTTGGAAAGCGAGGTCACGCGCGAGGCGTTGCGAGAAAGGTGATGAGCGCCCCTTCACGCCGAGAGGTGGTGCGCCATATGACGCAGCGAGGCCTGAGTGCACGTCGGGCCTTGCAGGTTATCGGCATGAGCGCCAGCGCCTACCCTCATCAGCCCGCTCCGGATCACAATGTGTCGTTGCGCGCTGAGATTGTGGCACTGGCTCAGCGGCATCGCCGCTACGGCTCGGGGATGATTTATCAGAAGCTGCGGCAGTCGGGCCAGAGGGTGAATCACAAGCGGGGCGAGCGGCTGTATGCAGAAGAGAAATTGCAGGTGCGCCGAAAGGTGCCGGCCTCGGACCGTCAACCACTGTGGAGGCCGTCAGCGGCCAACCAGGCCTGGTCGATGGATTTGTGTTTGACCGAACTGCGGAAGGCCGCGTGATCAAAAGTTTGACCGTGGTCGACGAAGCAACGCATGAGGCTGTGGCCATTGTGCCGGAGCGTGCAATCAGCGGGCATGGGCTAACGCGCATTCTGGATCGCGTGGCCGTGCATCGCGGTTTGCCGCAGGCGATTCGGACCGGTAACGGCGCGGAGTTTTGTAGTCGGGCGATGCTGACCTGGTTGCATCAGCGGGGCGTGAAGTTGTTTCTGATCGAGCCGCGCAAGCCGAACCAAAATGCCTACATTGAATCGTTTAACGAGCGCTTCCGGGACGAATGCTTGAACGAACACTGGTTCACCAGCCTGTCGCACGCCAAGGTCGTGATCGAGGATTGGCGTCGGGAATATAACGAGGAGCGGCCGAAGAAATCGCTGGGCGGATTAACGCCCACATCCTACGCCCGGAAACTGGCGGAGAAAGCGTTGCATTCCCGCCCGGACTCTAAAGCCCAGTGCTACTGAAAACGGGGGGCGTCGTCGGCACGACAGACCTGTGAGACCAGGTCCGCAAGACAATGACCACGCTAAAGCGACTCCCTACATTGTCACTTCGAGTGGGTGTCATCCTCGGACGTAATTTCCCCAGAAGTGTCGAAGTAAAATTCCCCACCCTGTTCGGACGGTGATCAACCGGCGACGTGATCGAATGGATTCCTTCGGGGGCGGCCCGGACGCCGGCGAGCCGGTTGAGCGGGCACCGGGTTCAGGGAAGATGGACGGTTGCGCAGATGGTCCGGCAGCAGATCGGCGTGTTCTCGCAGGCGGTACGATGTGCCTTCGATTTGCACGACGATCGCGTGGTGCAGCAGCCGGTCGAGCAACGCCGCAGCCACCACGCTGTCGCCGAACACGTCGCCCCATTCACCGACGCTGCGATTGGACGTCGGGATGATCGCGCAGCGCTCGTAGCAGGCGTTGACGAGCTGGAAGAACAGATTGCCACCGTTGGAGCCGATGGGCAGGTAGCCGATCTCGTCGACGACGAGCAGGCTGTTACGGGCAAGGAAGCGCACGCGCTGCGCCAGGTTGCCCTCTCGCTCGGCCTTGGCCATCGTGTTGGCGATCTCGGCCAGCGAGCCGAAGTAGACGCTCTTGTCAGCGCGCACGGCTTCCGCGTCCATCGCAATGGACAGGTGCGATTTGCCCGTAGTGTGCTGAAATATCGCTGACTTCACAACTTCCTGTCTCTAAAGGACTCTCAGAAATCTTAGCTGACGTAATGCCGATTCCTACTGGGCCAACTCCAGTCGCTTCCATCGCATGTGACCAAAGAGATTGCGTCTGCAATGAGCAAAGCTCTTGCCATCGAAACCTTAAGTGCTCGAAGGGGACATAAGGAGGTCGAGATTGACGGCGGCACGAGTGCTTCAATATAAACGGGGTTAAATGCAATTCTGTCGATAATCATGATGGCATTGATGTGGGGACGTTAATTTGAAAGTAATACGTTACATTTTTTCTAGAAAATGTATTTTAAAAAATAATACAAATACTGCCGCTTTGGGTTCCTGAGATAATTCTTAGTCTTGGATGGTGGGGTGTGTTTGAAATAACCATTGCCTCGTTACGTGCCTTGCGTCATCCGGCGTTCCGTTGTTTGGAATCTTTCGTCCATTTACATGATCGGGCTGGCAAATCATAGTCGCGTCAACAAGGCCGTCGCATATAAAGAGATCGATTCGCCAAGAGGTTGGGGAAAATATATGGGTGTTCGTTATTAGGCAGAATTGCGAGCCGATTTCCGTCATGCACGGGAAAACGGATGTCTTCTTCGACAGATGGAAAAAGCGCAGGTAGATTTCATACGATTTTAGAAGGGCACCTTCACGACGCGGCTCTCTGGAGTCGGGACGAATGCTGTCTCGCTGAGAGCGTGTGTAGCGGTGATTGTTGGGCTAGGGGCCGTTAGGGGCGGAGGTATTCGCGCCCGATGAGGAGCGAGCAATGATTGTGATACCTGCGTGGAAAAGGCTAGCAGTGATGGGGCTGGTATTGGGACCGTTCATTTCCGCTTGCGGCGGGGGGGATGACCCTGGGCCGATTAACGTGCCGCAGTGCTCAGGCGCCGCATGCGGGCCTAGCGGCGCGGAGACTACGCCACCCGTTTTAACAAAGCTATGTCCGGACGCGCTCGATTACACGACGACGTATACGGGGGGGGCCGGCAGTGGCGAGTACATCAAAGTGAAATTCAACACGACGAATCTCAGCTATCAGATGCAGTTCGTCGACTCGTCGGTACCGACCACGGCAGGACAGATCAACAACACGCGCGCTGGTCTGACGATCAGCGGCGCGTTCCATCACCCGACCAATCTCCCAACACCAGAGCAGAATCGCTGCGCGTTCGTGCTCGACAGTGGTGCAACGAGTGATGGTGCGTACGCGATAACGATAAATCGCTCAGATCCTCCGATGCTGTTCGTCGGTAAAGGGATCGTGGGTGGCGGGATTCCAGGTGCCACAATCGCCTTTTCGGGCATCGAACTCGTACCGGGCGTGGTTCTCGGAGCGGTGCCGTCGCGGACGTTTGACTTCTACCCGTTCATCGGGTTTAGCAGCACCGAAACGGATTTCGAGAAGGTGGCCGGCGCGTACAACGAGGTTGGCCTTCATCTTTCGCCGACTGGCACCTCATTCCAGACCACTGTGCCGCAGGGTTGGCAGCCAGACGTCGTGAACTGGAACCAGACGCTCAATGCGGACGGCTCGTGCACGATTACGCAAGACAGCGACTATTCCTGTCAGACAACCGGTATGCCATGGACGTTGCGCAAGAACACGGACGGTACGCCAGACAATGTGTTTGTCAGTCACCCGCAAACGGGGATGCCGTATCCGTCGGCAGGACAAGAGCAACCTCTCGTGATTCTTACACCAAGTCAGGCGCACGGAGTGATGATCGTCGGAAAGCTGAACGGTGCGTTGGTGCCAGTTGTCATTCGAGTCGGATTTTCTTATGCGGCAGCTAATAACCCTCTTGCGTCGGTGGCTGATGCGGAGGTGGGCATTTCAATACTTACACCTGCGAGAGCCGTCGAGAGCAACGTGTTGAAAGGCGGATTTATCGGTGCGACGAGCGCCTCGGCATGTGGTGTCGTTACGTCCAATGGGCCGTCGGGGGCACCTGGAAATTCGGGGCCGAGCTTCGACAGAAATAAGTCACATCCAGACCTACCGGGCAAGTACGATGGCACTTTCTTTTTGCCGGCGGCAGGTAACTGTTCGGACGGCACTGCGGTGTCGAGTATCGCGGCAAACTATACGTCGGCGCTCTTCCAAGGCAATTCGGCTGCATTGATCGATCCGCAAACGTCATCAGTGACAGCACAGCTTGGGTTGGACTATGCACAGGTATCGCCTGGGAAAGTCGGAGTTACGGCCAACAGCGACTTCATCGCGAAGGGCGCGAACGGAAACTTGGCGATCTTCAAGAAGGGCGATACGGGCTGGATCGTGACGGCCGGCAACGTCTACGCGATGGTCGTCAACAACAGCCAGGTCAACCCGTTCTTCACGGTCGGCGCGTTCGTCCAGTAACCCTGCATTGAACACGTAAAACCGGCGGCGCATGCGTCGCCGCCGGCGAATCGAATTTCAAGAGGATTCCTATGAATTTGAAGCAATGGATGGCAGCGGCGTCGCTCGCCCCCGTGCTGGCCGCCTGCGGCGGCGACGGCGACCCGCCGCCCGCACCGGTAGTTCGGCTGTGCCCGCAGACGATCGACTACAACACGGTGTTCGTCGGCGGGTCGGGATCGGGCGAGCTCGTGAAGGTGCAGCTCGACACGACGAAAATGACGTACCGGATGACGTATCTCGCATCTCCGGTGCCGACCACCACGGGCACCGTGCAGCCGACCCGCGACACGACGCCGGCCAACGTGGTCGACGGCACGCTCGCCGACGAAACGGGGCTGCCGACGGTGAAGCTGAACCAGTGCACGTTCCGGATGCAGAACGCGAGCCTCGACCCGAACCGGCCCGCGCGGCTGTTCCTCGGCGAGGGCGTGCTGGGCGGCGCGATTCCCGGCGCGACGATTCAGTTCGACGGCGTGATCGGCGTCGGCAAGATCACGAAGACGACGTTCCCGTACTACCCGTTCATCAGTTTCTCGTCGCTGGAAACCGACCTGACGAAGATCGCCGGCAAGTACAACCAGCTCGGCTATCACCAGGTGCCGTCGCAGAGCTTCCAGCCGGTGGCGCTCGACCAGCAGGTGACGATCAACGCGGACGGCAGCTACGTCGAGACCGACAACTTCGGCAAGAAGAACGGCGGGCAGCCGCTTGCATCGAGCGCGACCGTGAACCAGCCGTTCACGCTGCGGCCCGATGCGCCGGCGTTCCAGTCGCTCAACTACCTGCCGCAGATTCCGCCGACGCTCGCGGCGGTCGATCCGGCGAAGGCCGGCAAGGGGATCCTGATCGTCGGCAAGCTGCGCAACCAGCTCGTGCCGATCTTCATCCGCACGGGTGCAGCCAACGCGGACCTCACGCAAGGCCCGCCGAGCGCGGACGACGAATCGGGCATCTCGTTCCTGAGCCCGCAGACGGCGATCGCGCAAGGCTCGCAGAACGGCGAGTACACGGGTGTCGACAGCGCGTTCAACTACCGCGCGACCGCGCTCGTCGGCGCGCAGGCCACGCTGCTCGATCCGTTCAATGCGTCGCAGGCCGCGCTCACGCGTGCGCTGAATCTCGACTACACGCAGAAGGTGCCCGGTGTCGTCACGACCGTGCATGCGGATGCGGCGTCGGGGCCGGCGACCGGCAAGTTCGTGTTCACCGGCGGCGTATTCGGGTTCCTCGACATGAACGATACGAGCAACCCGTACTTCACGGTCGGCGCATTCGTGCAGTGACGCACGCCTGGATGGAGACACGGTGGCGCCGCGCGCAGATGCGCGGCGCCCGGACAGAATGAGGGGAGACTTCATGAAGAAGCTGATTGTCGCGGGTGTCGTCGCAGGCGTGTCGACGCTCGCATCGGCCCAGCAGGCGGGCGACAACGTCGCGACGCTGGGCTGGCTGCACATCATGCCGCAGGATTCGACCAACGGGCTGACGACGAATCTTGCCGGCATGCCGATCAATGGGCCGTTGCGCCTGCCCGGGTCGTTCACGTCGCCGGGCACGAGCCTGACGGTCAACAACGCCGATACCGTCGGCCTCACGCTCACGCACTTCTTCACCGACCATATCGCGGTGACGTCGGTGCTCGGCGTGCCGCCCGAGTTCACGCTGACCGGGCACGGCTCGATCCGGCCGCCCGGCCCGGCCGGTGCGCTCGGCAGCGTCAACATGGACAACCCGGCGAACCAGCCGGCGGTGAAGAACGCGCGGCAGTGGAGCCCGACGATCATTCTGCAGTACTACTTCAACTCGTCGACCGCGCGGTTCCGGCCGTTCGTCGGGATCGGCGTGGCCTACAGCTGGTTCAGCAACATCGAACTGAACGGCAACTTCGCGAAGGACATCAACGAGAACCTCGGCAGCGTGCTCGCGGCCGGCGCAGGCAAGCCGGGGCCGACATCGGTGGAGGGAAAGGCGTCGTCGTCGTTCACGCCGGTCTACAACGTCGGCGCGAGCTATGCGATCGACAAGCACTGGGGGCTCACGGCAACGCTGACGTACATGCCGCTGAAGACCTACTCGTCGCTCGTGATCAAGGCGGCCGACGGCTCCACGCTGGCCACCACGCGCACGCGGCTGAAGGCCGATCCGCTGATCACGTTCGTCGGGATTTCCTACAAGTTCTGAGCCGACCGGTGCGCATGACGCGCGTCGGCGGCTTCCTGCGACTGGCTGGCCGGACCTTTTCGGCCGGGAGGTCGCGTTCCTGGCGGCGTGCCGCCATTTGTGAAGAGAGGGGGCAGTTCAAATGAGCATTCGCAAAATCGTATCGCTTGTTGCTGCAGTGGCTTTCACCGCGGTTTCGGCCGCGCCTGCTTTCGCAGTTACCGTTACGCGGGCCGACGGTCAGCCGATGAACCCGAACGGCGAGCCTTTTTCCGCGTCGGGCATCACAAGCCTCAGCAAAGGGTCAATCAACGCGTCCTGTACGTCCACCTTCAACGGAACGATCACGTCGACCGGCATCTTAACTATCACGTCGACGACATTCGCGGGCGGTGCGACATGCGGCCTAATTAGCGGCAGTGCAAGTAGTGGGTCGCCGTGGACCGGTCAAGCAGATAACACGACGCAACTTTCGATCAATAACGCTCAGGTGAATGTTACGTTGCTCGGCACCTGCGGTCCGAGCAAGGTGGTGACGGCATGGAACGATCCGAGCTCTTCGTTGACATTCAACAATGCTGTATTGACGCCGGACTGTACGGTCAGCGGGACTGTTGCCACGTCACCCAAGTTCCATGTTCAGTAACTGTTTGATTAGCCGATGAGGAACGGCGGTCGACGCGCGCGTGGCGGTTTTCCGCTATTTCGGAAGACCGTCCGCGTACCGACCCCTTCGTATGTTGGCGCGTTAGCCCTCGAGTGAGTCGGAGACTCGTCCGATACTCGGAAAGTACACGCAGAGGTTTCTGTTCGACAGTGAAGGCAACGTGCAGGCGGCTGCATTGTCGTGCCCCCCACAAATGCACTAAGGATCCCAGTGCATTTGAATATGATTCGCGATCCTATGCTGTCTCTATACTTTCTCATAGGAAATCGGATGATGTTGTCGATGTAGTAGAACTGTATCTAGGTGGGTTGAGAGCTCGATTTTGAGAGCTCGATTTGGGTAATACAATTGAACCGGAGGTCGAATATGTTTGAAAAAACGGACGGTATCGTACGCAATCTGGCTGGCAAGGGACAAGAAGCGGTCGGCGACGCGGTCGGCGATCCCGAGATGCAGCTTGAGGGAAAGTTGCGTCAAGTGGCCGGCAAGGCTCAGCAATCTTACGGCGAGGCGCTTGAACAGGTGCGCGACGTTACCGCCAATAATCCTGTCACGACACTGTTGACTATCGCGGCGGTGAGCTTTGTCATCGGTGCGCTTTGGTCAAAGCGTTGATCGGCCGTTGCCCATCGGCACGCGGTGTGTAGTGGCCTGCACCGGAGCACGCCATGATTTGGTTCTCAACAATGAGGAAGTGGCAGAACGTCGCGCGATTTTCGGTTTTGCGCTTGTCTGATTACGCGAGCCTTGCAGCAGTCGAGTTCGATCTGGCCAAACGGCGCTTCTTGCGAGACTTGATACTGTATGCAGTGCTCGGACTAAGCGCTATGTTCGGGCTTGCGTTCGTGTGCATCGCAGCGATCGTCAGTGCCGCGAAGACGCCGTACTTGATCGAAACGGCGTGGACCGTGGCGGGATTCTGGATATTTGCAGCCGTTGGCACGTTCATTGTCGTGCGCACACGCGAAGAGCTTGGCACATTTTCCGTTATCGGTGACGAGTTGCAGCGTGACATCCAAGCCATTAAGGAGCGCCTTTGATGAAGCGTAAGAATGGCGATGCCTCGCTGGAATCAAAGCGTCGGGCAATCCTTGCTCACATGGCCGCAACACGCGCCGAATTGTCAGCGTGTTGTCACTTAATCGAAGTGTTACAGCGGAAATCACGCTCTGGTCAGGGGATAGGGTTGCCGTCCATAGCCGGTCCAACAGGAACGGCCATCGGTGTGGCGCTTGCTGGCTGCGTAATTCTAGGTCCCCGACGGGTTGCGATGACCGCGTGTCGTGCCGCCCTAGTCGCCCTTATCGGGAGGGCCTCCCGAGAGATTGTGCGCTGAGTGGAGGATGCTGAGACCCGGTCAAAGCTCGTCGCGCGCGGCTACTGATATGTGTGATTCATAGACATCGTTTCAATTAAAATGAAGCGATGGACTGACAAATCGCCGCGCGATTACGTTGGGTACGCATGTATCACGAGACCGGCAATGCCGGCCTCGTGTGCGCGGGATGTGGCATATCTCGACCGACACTTCGCAGATGGCTACGCCGCAATCAGGAAGCTGGAAAAGCGGGGCTCCAGTCTCGCATCCGTCGTCCACGCCGCAGCTCCAACCAGTAGGTTTCCGCGGCTGATCGGGCGACGATCCTCCGATTGCGTGTCGAACGCAAAGGCGCACGGCGTATCCAGGATGATTTGCGACTGCACGAGCAACGAGAATTATCTGTCGCGACCATTCGCCAGATCTTGAGCGAGGCGGACGCAAAGCCGTTGATTCGATCCAAGCGACCGGCGCAGCCGAAACGCTATATCCGACCGGTGCCTGGAGACCGCGTCCAGATGGACACGATGAGAATCGCTCGAGGTGCGTACCAATAAACGGCGATCAACGACTGTTCGAGATTCCGGGTACTGGCGATATACCCACGCAGAAATGCCCGAAATACGCTGCTTTTTCTTGATCGCGTGATTTAGGAGATGCTGTTTCCGATCCAGCGTATCCAGACCGACCGAGGTGTTGAGTTTTTCGCCGAGTCGGTGCAGCGGTGCTTGATGAGCGAATGCATCAAATTCCGACCGATCCTGCCACGCTCGCCACACCTCAATGGCAAGGTCGAGCGTTCACAGCTCACCGACCGCAACGAATTCTGGTCGCATCATCCGCCGACCAAGGATGCGATCGACCAACGCATTGAGGAGTGGCAGTTCGATTACAACTGGCGGCGCCCGCACGGCTCACTTGGTGGTAAGACGCCCATCGACCGTATCGCGGAGTTGGGCGCAGTCACACCTCTCGCGGAGGAGGTGGGCGGTGCCTACGACGAATCGAAAGAGCGAATTCGACACCGCGAATGGCGCGTCGACAAGACTCTCTCCGAACATCACCGGCTCGTGCTGGAGTTCGCGTCTCCCTAACGGGGCCTCGAGCTCCGGCACGCAATGGAAACGGCGCACTAAAAAGTGAAACGATGTCCGTGAATCGCACACCTGATAGGTTCTTACGCTCACCGAGCGAAATACTCAGTGAGCCGCTCGGACGCTGACGTCGCTTCGTCAGCGCGCTTTTAGCATTGCGTCGGCAAGCTTGTAAGCGCTTGCCGCTCTCTTGGATTCATAATCTGCGATTGCTGTAATGTTGCGTCCGGCATCCCTTGAAAGCAATCCTTGAAGGGCTGTGGCTGCAAAGAAGTCTCGCAAATCCGCAATCCGGTTTTCTCGTTCCGGTAGCGTCGTTGTTCCGGACCTGTCCGAATTCGGTTTGCAAGGGACACGCGCCTCATTGGAAAGCACTTCGGTTGAGGTGTTGGCAAATAGTTCATCGAATGGTAGCCGCATATGTTTTACTCAGTGAGTATTTTGCGCTGGACAACGGAAAGGCGAGCGTGATAAATAGGGCACGTTTGTGGTGCGGCCATCATCTCGGCGGTTGGGCGCGCCTCGGCGCGTCAGCCGTTATTGCGAAGTTCCTCCGGCGTGCTAGCGGCTTTTGCCTTTTTCGCCGCGTGATGGTGACCGATTGCGCATCCGGCAGCGGCACCCACGACGCCATGATGACCGGCAACATGGCCTGCTACACCGCCCGCCGCTGCACCTTTTAGACACCCAGCGGCGCTAGCCGACGCCGCAGCAGCCAGCAGAGTGGCGCAAATCATTGCACTGGATAGGACCTTCACGTTGTACTCCGGTGGGGCAAGGATATAGTAATTTGCAATAGTCTGATCAATGCTTGAAAACGCAGCCCTATGCGGAAAGCGCATTGCGACGGGGCCTAGCATAGCGGCCAATCAAGCGTGCTGAAGCGTTCGAGTAAAGTACCGGCAAATATGGCTGCGTTGACGATGCATATTGCCTAGGTTGTGTGGTGCGTTCGTACTATGACCATTAGTTCTCCCTTCGCCTACTGGCAACTGATTGTGGAATCGACCCTGTAATGCCGGAAACCGCTTCACGCTAAAGTAGTTGAATCTATCGAGCGCCCGAACCCGCGAGGCGAGCGGTATTTCAGCGCGCTGTGGGGCTGCTTCTCCTTGTAATGCTCGAACGCGACGGCCAAGTTTTTTGCAGCAGTCGCCGCGTCCGACATCAACTAACAGGCGGCGTAATCACGTTTCATGGTCTTCGCGAAACTCTCGGCCATACCGTTACGGGCCGCACGCCAGCATGGTCAATGGCTTCAGGCCAATGTCCGTCGCAATCCGGCGCGTGTCGTCGACCGTATAGCCCGAAACGTTGCTGGTCAGCCACTCGATCTCGGACGATATTTGCAGTTTCTCGGCAAACCGATTTTGCCCTGCCGCTAGCATCACGTCGCGCACGATGTCACCCGTTGTGGCCCGCCGTCATAGCCGCCAAGCTCACGGTCTCTCGGTCGCAGCACTCCGACGCGAACGTCACGCGCGGCGGTTCGCCGTTGTCACATCGGAACTCGAAGCCGTCCCGCTGGTCGCCCGCGCGACGGCCATCCGCCGGGCGAAGGCGGCGACGAGTTCGCATGAAATGGCTCATCTGGTCGGACTGAACATAGACGCGGCTCAAGCTGTCGATACAGCCGCCCGGATTCCCTTTTCGATACGAACGCTACGGTGTTTAGCGCGCCTTCTGAACGTTGGCCTTTGGGCTTGAGCTGGTCGACAGCATACCACCCAATCGCAACGTTTTCGGGGCCTCATCACGTCGATCTTGTGTAATTTCGTGCGTGCGGAGATTCGGCGCAGATCCTTATGTCAGGTAATCTCGCATCGCCAGTTTACGTTTCGAAAGTACAACCGCTTGAGCTAGGTCGAAAAATCTACATTGATGACATCTGCATCCCTTGCTCAAAGACCGTGGAGGGCATCCAATCTATCGAATCGCGATTGGCTGAATGCAGTGGCGTAGACCTTATGCGGCCTGGTGATCGGAAGCCATTTTTTTTGCGATGTGCAAAGATAGATTAAACGTTTGCGGGGGTGTGATTTTCAATTGAATGATTTTTTATAAAAACAAAAAATGATGATTATTTTAAAAAAATACACAAATTGATATTACTGGCGGTGTGGTTATATTATAATCATTGTAAAATTTTAAGTTTTTAAACATTTGTAAGCCGATTTAATATTAATTGGCAATACCATGCCTGAGTGGCGTCATAACCTAAATATTGGCAAGGCCTTAATTGTTGCCAATGTAACTGTAAGGTATGGCGTCGCAATATTGTCGGCATCGGGGCTCATACATTGGAGATGTGTATTAAGTGTGATGTGAGCGTATCGCTTTGAATGAAGTCAATAATTAATAATCCAAATCAAATCGATTTAATTTGTCGATTTGAATGAGGGTGATTTTGCGCGGTTTGGGGTGGACATGAATAAAGTATTCAAAGTTATCTGGTGCAAAGCTAGTGGAAACTACGTTGTCGCATCCGAGCAT
Organism: Burkholderia sp. Se-20373; assembly: GCF_017104705.1. Lineage (NCBI taxonomy): Bacteria > Pseudomonadati > Pseudomonadota > Betaproteobacteria > Burkholderiales > Burkholderiaceae > Burkholderia > Burkholderia sp. Se-20373. The sequence goes on from NZ_JAAGPH010000005.1 coordinate 75,277, forward strand.
GTGCGCGCTAAGCAGGGGAGGGCACATTCATCTCGGACCTCCAACATCATGGAGATGCTTGCAACGAGTCGGACGTTTGCAATCACGCTTGCAATAGGATCCTTATTTGGCGGAGGAATTAGTCCCGCGCCCGTTTTCGCTGGTGTAATAAACGGAGGTGGCAATACGACTGGCTCCAACTCGATTGGTGCTTCGGGTTCTACAACCGGAACGGTAGGCAACAGTTATATTGGCTCTTCGGGGCAAGGCGTCGCAATCACGGGCGACGATGACTGTTTGAGTCTGAGTCCTTCCAAAACTGCACTAACCACCTCAAACGTCGCATTCACGCTTGGAACGACGTCACAAACAACCGATCCTGGAGTTGCATGGACCGGGGTGCCAGCGTACAACATTACATGGAACGGGGTGCCGATCGGCTATTACAGCGGTGCATCGGGAATTTCTGGTGGCGGGGTGTCACCCGCGGGTTCCCAGGCAACGTTGGCATGGGGTTTCAATTCATTTGCCGGTGGCTGTGGTAATCGGGCATTTGGTATGGGATCGACCGCCATTGGTATGAATAATCTCTCTGGCCTGGCTGGTTCCACAGCTCTGGGTATAGCCAATACGGCGTCGGGCGCAGGCGCGATCGCGATTGGATTGTTTAACACAGCGTCTGGAACGGGTAGCACTGCGCTCGGAATTGGGGCGCAGGCGATCGGAAATGGTTCAGTTGCTCTGGGCTTTGGTGGAAATGGCGACGCCACGAATGCGACCATTGCGAGTGGAGCAAACGCAATCGCCATTGGAGGAGATACAACCAAAGGCGCGCAAGCAACCGGAGCAGATTCGATCGCACTGGGAAGCGAGGCTAACGCCGGAACGACGAGCGCAATTGCAATCGGTACTTCCGCGACGACTTCGCTGGCAAACAGCGTGGCGATCGGTTCCGGCAGCGTCGCAAACGCGACACACTCGACTACGAATTGGACAACGGCGAACGGTGTATTTCGAGGCGCAACCTTCACCGTTAATCAGGCACCGACTAATGGAGTAGTCGCTGTTGGAAGTAGGCAGATCCAAGGTGTGGCGGACGGTGAGATTTCTGCGACATCAACTGACGGTGTAAACGGGAGCCAACTTTATAAGCTTGCTCAAGCAGCGGCAGCAGCGTCGACGCATTACTACAGCGTGAACGACGGTGGTCCACAAAGAGGAAACTATGCCAATAACGGGGCAACGGGGATTGACTCCGTTGCTGCGGGCACCGGGGCGTCCGCAGCTTCGCAGAATGCCGTTGCCCTTGGCAACGGCGCTTCGGTTGCAGCCGGGGCAGACGAGGGGGTGGCCATTGGGAATACGGCAACTGTAAAAGGTACTGGGACCTATGGCATTGCAATAGGTAATGGAGCGATATCGAGTGGTTCAGAATCGATGGCTGTCGGCCTTTCCGCGACTTCCAGTGCGATGAGTTCGACAGCAGTCGGGTTCGGAGCAATCGCGAATGGTTTTAGCGGTGCGGCGTTTGGAGCCTTGTCGACCGCAAGCGCTGACTTCAGCACGGCATTTGGAAATTCTGCGACTTCGAGTGGATATACCAGCACGGCTCTTGGTGGTGCTTCGGTGGCGGCGGCGCAGTTCGACCTTGCTGCGGGGGCTTTCGCAGTCGCCAATGGCGGTGCGACCGGTAACGCAACTGCGGTTGGAGCGAATGCAACTGCAACTTCTGGGTATGCGTCTGCGGTGGGAGGGTACGCGACCGCATCAGCCACTGGGGCGACCGCATTGGGATCTTTTGCGACGGCTGCTGCAACAAATGCATCGGCAATTGGCATCAATGCAACTGCAGCAGCAGTCAATTCCGTTGCCGTAGGTAGTTCAACCATTGCGTCTGGTGCGTCTGGGGCGGTTGCGCTAGGTTCTTCGGCAACTGCAAGCTATGCGAACAGCGTCGCGATTGGTGCGGGCAGTACAACAGGTGCGTCAGCACCGACAGGGTCAGGTTACATCACAGATCAAGCTGCGCCGACCTCGGAAGTATCTGTGGGTGGCGGCACCGCAGTGACAAATCGTCGTATCACTAACGTAGCCGACGGCTCCGCTCCTACCGATGCAGTGACAGTTGAGCAACTCAGTACAAGCAACGTCAGTCTCTCGACTGGCATCGCTGTGCTGTCAACTTCCATGTTGACGGGCTTCTCATCGACTAACAGCGCAATTTCCTCGCTTTCGACCTCCACGTCGACCGGCCTCAGCACGGTTGCGACCACGACGAACAATCTTGGCAACAGCGTGGCGTCGGCACTCGGTGGGGGCGCTGCGTACAACCCGACGACCGGGACGGTTTCCGCGCCGGCGTACACGACTTACAACGCGGACGGCACGACGTCGACCGTCAACAGCGTTGGCTCGGCAATCGATAATATCAACAATCAGGGCATCAAATACTTCCACGCGAACTCTACCGGCGCCGACAGCACCGCGACTGGCATCGACGCTGTCGCCATCGGCCCTGGTTCAGTCGCCGTTACGAACAACTCCGTTGCGCTCGGCGCCAACTCGTTGACCGCCCCGGCTAACCCGACAAGCAGCGTAACCATTAACGGCGTTACGTTCAGCGGATTTGCTGGCGCCTCGCCGGTCGGCACCGTTAGTGTCGGTGACCACAACAAAGAACGGCAGATCACCAACGTCGCTGCCGGCCAGGTAACGTCGACCAGTACCGACGCGATCAACGGCAGCCAGCTGTATTCGGTCGTCCAACAGGTTGGTACTGCAACCAGCGCCATTTCGTCGCTGTCGACGTCGACTTCGACGGGTCTGTCGTCGGCTAACAGCTCGATCGGTTCGCTCTCGACCGGTCTCTCGTCGACCAATAGCTCGGTCACTTCGCTGTCGACTTCCACGTCGACCGGCCTGTCGTCGACAAACAGCTCGATTGGTTCGCTGTCCACGGGTCTCAGCTCGACGAATAGTTCGGTGACTTCGCTGTCGACCTCGACCTCGACGGGGCTGTCCTCGGCAAACAGCTCGATCACGTCGTTGTCGACCTCGACGTCGACGGGCCTCTCGTCGGCCAACAGCTCGATCGGTTCGCTCTCGACCGGCCTCTCGTCGACCAATAGCTCAGTCACCTCGCTGTCGACTTCGACCTCGACCGGCCTCTCGTCGGCTAACAGTTCGATCATGTCGCTGTCGACTTCGACGTCGACTGGTCTGTCGTCGGCAAACAGCTCGATCACGTCGTTGTCCACCTCGACGTCGACCGGTCTGTCGTCGGCCAACAGCTCGATCGGTTCGCTGTCCACGGGCCTCAGCTCGACGGATAGTTCGGTGACCTCGCTGTCGACCTCGACCTCGACAGGTCTCTCGTCGGCAAACAGCTCGATCGGTTCGCTGTCCACAGGCCTCAGCTCGACGAATAGCTCGGTGACGTCGCTGTCGACCTCGACCTCGACCGGCCTGTCCTCGGCAAACAGCTCGATCGGTTCGCTGTCCACTGGCCTCAGCTCGACGAATAGTTCGACTACTTCGCTTTCGACCTCCACGTCGACGGGTCTGTCGTCGGCCAATAGCTCGATCACCTCGCTGTCGACCTCGACCTCGACCGGCCTCTCGTCGGCCAACAGCTCGATCACCTCGCTGTCGACTTCCACGTCGACCGGCCTCTCGTCGACCAATAGCTCGGTCACCTCGCTGTCGACCTCGACGTCGACCGGTCTGTCGTCGGCTAACAGCTCGATCACGTCGCTCTCGACGTCGACCTCGACGGGCCTGTCGTCGGCCAATAGCTCGATCGGCTCGCTCTCGACCGGCCTCTCGTCGACCAATAGCTCGGTCACCTCGCTCTCGACTTCGACGTCGACCGGTCTGTCCTCGGCTAACAGCTCGATCACGTCGTTGTCGACCTCGACGTCGACGGGCCTCTCGTCGGCCAACAGTTCGATCGGTTCGCTCTCGACCGGCCTCTCGTCGACCAATAGCTCAGTCACCTCGCTGTCGACTTCGACCTCGACCGGCCTCTCGTCGGCTAACAGTTCGATCACGTCGCTGTCGACTTCGACGTCGACTGGTCTGTCGTCGGCAAACAGCTCGATCACGTCGTTGTCCACCTCGACGTCGACCGGTCTGTCGTCGGCCAACAGCTCGATCGGTTCGCTGTCCACGGGCCTCAGCTCGACGGATAGTTCGGTGACCTCGCTGTCGACCTCGACCTCGACCGGCCTCTCGTCGGCAAACAGCTCGATCACGTCGTTGTCCACCTCGACGTCGACCGGTCTCTCGTCGGCTAATAGCTCGATCGGTTCGCTGTCCACGGGTCTCAGCTCGACCAATAGCTCGGTCACCTCGCTGTCGACTTCGACCTCGACCGGCTTGTCGTCTGCTAACAGCTCGATCACCTCTTTGTCGACCTCGACCTCGACCGGCCTCTCGTCGGCGACTAGCTCCATCACGTCGCTGTCCACGTCGACCTCGACCGGCTTGTCCTCGGCGAACAGCTCCATCATCTCGCTGTCGACCTCGACCTCGACGGGCCTCTCGTCGGCCAACAGCTCGATCGGTTCGCTGTCCACCGGCCTCAGCTCGACGAATAGTTCGATGACCTCGCTGTCGACTTCGACCTCGACGGGCCTGTCGTCGGCGACCAGCTCGATCACCTCGCTGTCGACCTCGACCTCGACCGCGATCAACGCCGCGAAGACGCACTACTACAGCGTCAACGACAACGGCACGACGCAAGGCAACTACGACAACACGGGCGCAACGGGCACCAACGCCCTCGCGGCCGGCGTGAACGCCAGCGCGGCAGGCGCCAGCAGCGTCGCGGTCGGCGACGGCTCGAACGCGCAGACGGCGGGCGCGGTCGCCATCGGCCAGAACGCATCGGCAACGGGCGGCAAGGCCGTGTCGATCGGCTCCGGCAACACGGCAACCGGCGACGGCGCGGTCGCGATCGGCGATCCGAGCATCGCAACGGGTACCGGCGCGGTGGCGATGGGCGCGAACGACACGGCGACCGGCAACGGCGCAGTGGCGCTCGGCAACGCGAACACGGCCAACGGCGCGAGCGCACTTGCACTCGGCAGCTCGAACCAGGCCACCGCGGACAACACGATCGCGCTCGGCAACCAGGCCACGGCAAGCGCCACCGGCGCGCAAGCGTACGGCTCGGCAGCGCAGGCAACCGCCGCCGACGCACTCGCCTTCGGCACGAACGCACAGGCCAACGTCGCCAACTCGATCGCACTCGGCGCGAACTCGGTCACGAGCGCCGCGAACCCGACGTCGAGCGCCACGATCGGCGGCGTTACGTACCCGTTCGCAGGCGGCTCGCCGGTCGGCGTGGTGAGCGTCGGCGCACCGGGCCAGGAACGCCAGATCACGAACGTCGCCGCGGGCCGGATCTCGGCCAGCAGCACGGACGCGATCAACGGCAGCCAGCTCAACGCGACGAACAACGCGATCAACACGCTGTCGACGTCGACCGCGTCGAACGTCGCGTCGCTGTCGACGGGCATCAACTCGCTGTCGACCGGCCTGAGCGCGACGAACAGCAACGTGGCCTCGCTGTCCACGTCGACCTCGACCGCGATCAACTCGCTGTCGACGGGCCTGAGCGCGACGAACAGCAACGTCAACTCGCTGTCGACGTCGACCTCGACCGGCATCGGTTCGCTGTCCACCGGCCTGAGCACGACGAACAGCAACGTGGCCTCGCTGTCGACCGGCGTGACCAACATCAACAACCAGTTGAACCAGTTGTCGACGACAATCAACAACAGCCAGACGCATACCGCCAACACCATCGGCATTGCTGCTGACGTGAACGGAAAGGGTACCGACGTCCCGACCGTCACCGCGGGTTCAAATTCGGTATCGATCGGCGCGAATTCGACGGACGGAGGCCGTCAGAACGTCGTGTCGGTCGGCAGCGACCAGCAGCAGCGCCAGATCATCAACGTCGCGCCGGGTACGCAGCCCACTGACGCGGTGAACGTCCAACAGCTCAATTCGGGGATGAGCAATACGTTGAATCAAGCAAACAACTATACAAATAGTCAGGTCCAGAGTCTCCAAAACAGTCTTGACTCTGCTCGCAAAGATGCAGATGGTGGGACCGCGGCAGCAATGGCGGTGGCCGGTCTTCCTCAACCGACCAGTCCAGGAATGAATATGGTTGCATTAGCCGGCAGTGTGTATCGAGGTCAGTCCGGTCAGGCGCTTGGGCTCTCAAGGGTCTCAGAGAATGGACACTGGGTCTACAAAGGAGCAGTCACTACGAATACTCGCGGCTCGTACGGCGTGGTCGTTGGGGGAGGATATCAATGGTGACGACCATCCGGCATCGAATCGCGAGTACCTACGGCGGGCGAGAGTGCAGCGTATATGTTGCCAAATTGCATAAGGCATGTACCAGACGGCAAAGCAGGGTATCGCGGTTGTCGGCGCGGTGGCGTTGGTACTGCGGCTCGATCCCGGGGCCAACTTCGAGATGGATATCGGCACGTCGACTTTCGTCGGTCGGGAGGCGATGGCGATCAATATGCACGAACAGCATCACGGAGAACTCGAGAGCGTCGATCAACGGATGCTTCGGCGACGGTCAAGAGGTTGTTTGGCGCTGGCACGCTTAATGCGTCGCAAGGCCATTCTTCTCGCCGACAGGGCGATCATCGAGCGCGACCGCGCGCTGTCGTCGCTCACCACCGATGACGCGATCGCACACCGGGCATTCCTGCGTCGGCCCACGCCGCGCGAGTGGTGGATCGGGCCGTCGCGGCCGCGGCGCAGGGGCTGGATGCGGCGTCCACGTATTCGAAGGAAGAGGGAATCGACAACGGGCACCTCGGCACCCGCAATGTCGGCGCGGGCGGACGCTATACATTCGGCGACTTCGCGCTCGACGCGCTGTACGTGAATACGTGTACCACGCTGACGGGCGCGCACGTCGACACCTACGATATCGGCGGGCTGTACCGGTTCGCGCCGGATTTCTTCGCGTATTCGAACTACCTGTACGCGAAGGGCAACCGGCAACTGGAGCGGCAATCACTCGAACCAGGCCGGCATCACGCTCGATTACCTGTTGTCTAAGAAGACCGACATCTACATGAGCGCCGTGTATCAGCGGGCGAGCGTCGGCCAGGACATCATTGCGTCCGTGTGCGGCACGTTCACGGCATCGTCGGGCGCGCGGCAATCGGTGTTGCGAGCTGGTGTGCGCATGGTCTTTTGAAGGGGCCGCCGTACCGGTTTGAAATTGCTCTGTCACCGATTGAGTTGGCCGCACAGTCGTAGGCACTCGATCGTCGCGGCCACGGCCGCGCGATTCGCGTTGTCGGGGTGCCAGTACATCGACACCGCGCCCTGGCCCTCGAGCTGCATCGGCAGGATCCGGATCGCGTTCAGTTGCGCGAAGCGCTGCGCAGCGCGATGCGACGCCACGCCGAGCAGGTCGGTGTTGTTCAGCAGCGTGAGGTTGAGGATCGACGAGTTCGATTCGACACAGTGTGGCGGTCGTACGCGGCCGGCGGCCGACAGCGCGGCCTCCAGCGCGTTGTGCACGGGCGTGCCCGACGGCCACACGATCCACGAGTAGGCGAGCACGTCGTCCCAGCCGACCGACGTCGCACCGGCGAGCGCGTGGTCGGGCCGCGCGACGAACACGACCGGATCGACATACAGCGCTTCGGCGTGCAGCAGCGGATCGACGGATGTCGACCCCGAGCGGCCCACGACGATATCCAGTTCGCTGCGTGCGAGTTGCGGCATCAACTGGTTCATCGTGCTTTCGGTCATCCGGACCTGCGCGCGCGGCATCCGTTTCAGCAACTGCGACACCGCGAGCGGCACGGTATCGGCCGCCGCCACGCCGGACGTACCGATCGTTACGAGGCCGCTGCCGCCTTCCCGCAGCGCGGCCATGTCGTCGCGTGCGATGTCGAGCTGCGCTTCGACACGGCGCGCATGCTCGATCAGCGCTTCGCCGTACGGCGTCGGCCGCAGGCCGCGCGCATGCCGCTCGAACAGCGGCAGCCCGACGTCTTCTTCCAGTTCCTTCAGCCATTTCGACAGCGCGGGCTGCGTGGTGGCGAGCGCGACCGCCGACTGGCTCAGATTGCCGGTGCCGGCAAGACTCAACAGTACCTGCAGATGCCGCAGTCGCAGCCGGTGGGTCCAGTCCATCGCATGCCTCGTCGCGAGTAGGTATATCCAGAAATATATGAATTAGATGATTTGACCATTTTACCGGGTATGTCTGGGTCGAATATAAATCTCCTAACGGACTGCCGCATGGTCCTCGCCCCGACATAGCGCCGACGCCGATCGGCCGACTCCAAGGAGACATCATGACGACCCACCCGGACGCGTCGCGCGCCGCCTACTACGCACGGATCGCCGAACAACGCCTGGCGCCGCTGTGGGAATCGCTGCACAACCTCGTGCCGAAAACCCCGCAGCCGGCCGCGCAGGCCGCGATCTGGAAGTACGCGCAGGTTCGCGACCTCGTGATGCAGGCCGGCAGCGTGATCAGCGCGGAAGAAGCCGTGCGCCGGGTGCTGGTGCTGGAGAACCCGGGGCTGCCCGGCAAGTCGAGCATGACGCCGACCCTGTACGCGGGCCTGCAACTGATCCTGCCGGGCGAGATCGCGCCGAGCCACCGGCATACGCAGTCGGCGCTGCGCTTCATCGTCGAAGGGCGTGGCGCGTGGACGGCCGTGAACGGCGAGCGCACGACGATGCATCCGGGCGACTTCATCATCACGCCGTCGTGGGCATGGCATGACCACGGCAACCCGCCGGAAGAAGCGGGCGGCGAGCCGGTCGTGTGGCTCGACGGGCTCGACATCCCGCTGCTCGCGAATCTCGACGCAGGCTTCGCGGAGAACTACCCGGAAGCCGTGCAGCCCGTGAATCGTCCGGAAGGCGACAGCTTCGCGCGCTTCGGCCACAACATGGTGCCGGTGCGGCATCGCGCGAGCGATCCGACGTCGCCGGTGTTCAGCTACCCGTATGCCCGCACCCGCGAGGCGCTCGACGCGCTGTACCGGAACGGCGAGCTCGATGCGTGGGACGGCGTGAAGCTGCGCTACGTCAACCCGGCGACGGGCGGCTGGCCGATGCCGACGATCGCCACCTTCATGCAGTTCCTGCCGGCCGGTTTCGACGGCCGCACGTACCGCAGCACCGACGCGACGATCTACTGCGTCGTCGAAGGCCGCGGCACCGCGCACATCGGCGGCAACGCATTCGAATTCGAGCCGCACGACATCTTCGTCGCGCCGTCGTGGGCGCCGGTGCGGCTGTCGGCGTCGTCCGACAGCGTGCTGTTCAGCTATTCCGACCGGCCCGTGCTGTCCGCGCTGAACCTGCTGCGCGAAGCGCGCGACTGACGCCGGCCGGTTTCGACGATTCGTTTCCCGTTTCTCGTTTTCCGCGCGTCGCTGCGGCGGCGCGCCCCCTTCATTCGTATTGACGCTGGAGCCATTCATGACTTTCGTTTTCCCGCCCGAAGCGCCCGTGGCGCTCCCTGTCGCCGGCAGCGACGCACAGTTCGCGGTGCGCCGCGTGTATTGCGTCGGTCGCAACTACGCGGCCCATGCACGTGAAATGGGCTTCGATCCCGATCGCGAACCGCCGTTCTTCTTCTGCAAGCCGGCCGACTCGATCGTGCCGGTCGCGTATGGCGAAACGCTCGATCTCGCGTATCCGTCGCAGACGCAGAACTATCACTACGAAGCCGAACTGGTCGTGGTGATCGGCAAGGGCGGTTCGGACATCCCGCTCGAGCACGCGCTCGAACACGTGTGGGGCTACGCGGTCGGCCTCGACATGACGCGCCGCGACCTGCAGATGAAGATGCGCGAGATGGGCCGGCCGTGGGAAATCGGCAAGGCATTCGACCGCTCGGCGCCGATCGGGCCCGTGCATCCGGCGAGCGACGTCGGTCACTTCGAACAGGGCGGCCTGTGGCTGACCGTCAACGATGCGACGAAGCAGAAGAGCGACGTGTCGCACCTGATCTGGTCGGTCGCGGAAACGGTGGCCGACCTGTCGAAGTTCTTCCGCCTCGAACCGGGCGACGTGATCTTCACGGGCACGCCCGAAGGCGTCGGCGCGGTGGTCGCGGGCGACGTGATGAAGGTCGGCGTCGAACGGCTCGGCGAACTGACCGTGCGCGTGGTCTGACGTATCTTGATCAAAAGGCGACATCGTGCAACTGCATAGTTTCTTCAACAGTTCGACGTCCTACCGGGTGCGCATCGCACTCGCGCTGAAAGGGCTGTCGTACGACACGCTGCCGGTGAACATCCGCACCGGCGAGCATCGCGAGGCGGCGTACGTAGCAAACGTGAACCCGTCGGCCGCGGTGCCGGCGTTGGTCGATGGGGATTTCCGTCTCGGGCAGTCGCTCGCGATCCTCGATTACCTCGACCAGATCCAGCCGACGCCTCGACTGATTCCGCTCGAACTGCGCCATCGTGCCCGCGTGCTGGAGCTCGCGACGCTGATCGCATGCGACATCCATCCGGTCAACAACCTGCGCGTGCTGCGCTATCTCGACACCGAGTTGAAGGTCACACCGCAGCAGAAGACCGCGTGGTACCGGCACTGGGTCGCGGAAGGGATGGCCGGCGTCGAACGGCTGCTCGCGCGTGCGGACGAGGGCCCGTGGTGCTTCGGCGACACGCCGACGCTCGCCGACGTGTGCCTCGTGCCGCAGGTCGCGAACGCGTTGCGGATGGATTGCGACCTGAGCGCGTATCCGCGCAGCCTCGCGGTGTTTGAACACGCGCGGCACGAGCCGGCATTCGAGGCCGCGCAACCGCAGCGACAACCGGATTACGTCGCGTAACACGAAGCAGGAGACAGACATGGGCGAGACAAAAGACAACGGCCGGCGCGTGCTGGTAATCGGCGGCGGCATCGGCGGGCTCGCGACGGCGCTCGCGCTCGCGCGCCAGGGCATCCGCGTGAAGCTGCTCGAACAGGCCGATGAGATCGGCGAGATCGGCGCGGGGATCCAGCTCGCGGCGAACGCATTCAACGCGCTTGGCGCGCTGGGTGTCGGCGAGGCCGCGCGCGGCCGGGCGGTGTTCACCGACTGGCTGCAACTGATGGACGCGGTCGATGCGCGCGAGGTGGCGCGAGTCGATACGGGCGCCGCGTACCGCGAGCGCTTCGGCAATCCGTACGCGGTGATTCATCGCGCGGACATTCACCTGTCGATCTACGAAGCGGTCAAGGATCATCCGCTGATCGAATTCCGGACGAGCACGCAGGTGTGCGGCTTCGAGCAGGACGACAACGGCGTGACCGTGACCGACCAGCACGGCGAACGTTATCGAGCCGATGCAGTGATCGGCTGCGACGGCGTGAAATCCGCGATCCGTCAAGCATTGATCGGCGACGCACACCGCGTGACGGGCCACGTCGTGTATCGCGCGGTGGTCGACGTCGACAACATGCCGCAGGACCTGCAGATCAATGCGCCGGTCGTGTGGGCCGGCCCGCATTGCCATCTCGTCCACTATCCGCTGCGCGGCGGGCGGCAGTACAACCTCGTCGTCACGTTCCACAGCCGCGAGCAGGAAACCTGGGGCGTGCGCGAGGGCAGCAAGGAAGAAGTGCTGTCGTACTTCGACGGCGTCCATCCGCTGCCGAAGCAGATGCTCGACCGGCCGACGTCGTGGAAGCGCTGGGCGACCGCCGATCGCGATCCGGTCGAACGCTGGAGCGAAGGCCGCGCGACGGTGCTCGGCGACGCCGCGCATCCGATGACGCAATACATCGCGCAGGGTGCGTGCCAGGCGCTCGAGGACGCGGTGACGCTCGGCGCGGCCGTGGCCCGCACCGATGGCGACTTCGAGGCCGCGTTCGCGCTGTACGAACGTGTGCGGATTCCGCGCACCGCGCGCGTGCTGTATTCGGCGCGCGAGATGGGGCGGATCTATCACGCGAAGGGCGTCGAGCGGCAGGTGCGCAACGGGCTCTGGGTCGGCCGCACGCAGGCGCAGTTCTATGACGCGCTCGACTGGCTGCACGGCTGGCGCGCGGAGGATTGCCTGAAGACGGTCGCATGACGGAACCGAGGGTTACTTGACCAAGCAGGAACTCATCGATGCGATCGCAGCGGACACGGGTGTCAGCAAAACCGACGCAAGCAAAACCGTCCAGGCAATCTTGGGCGCGATCACGGACGCAGTGAGTCGCGGCGAATCGGTACAGCTCATTGGTTTCGGCGTGTTTTCGCAGGTGCAGTGAGCTGCCCGTACGGGACGTAATCCGATGACGGGCGCGGAGATTGCCATCCCGGCCGCGAAAACCGTGAAGTTCACTGCCGGCAAGGCGTTCAAGGACGCGGTGAACGCGCTGTGACACAGTGCGATGTCGGGCAGGCCGCTTATGCCGGCCTGCACCGTGAAATTGCTGATGTAGTCGCGTCGGCGCGCGAAGCGACAGCTCGCACGGTCAACGCCCTGATGACGGCGACATATTGGGAGATCGGGCGACGAATCGTTGAGTTCGAGCAGGGCGGGGAGGGGCGTGCCGCTTATGGCGAGGCGGTGATCCGCCGTTTGGGAACCGATCTGTCAGAGCGATTTGGTCGCGGCTTTGGACGGCGCAATCTCGCACAGATGCGCGTCTTTTATCTGACGTGGCTTGCGGACCGGATTGTGCAGACAGTGTCTGCACAATCCACGCCCGCCCGGAACGTCCCGACAGCGTCTGCAAAATCAACCAAGGCAGCGGCGAAGGTGCCGACTGGCGTGGCGTTTGAGCTAAGTTCAATCGCTCAGGCTTTTCCGTTGCCCCGGTCCGCCTACGTTCGCCTCCTCGCGGTGAAAGCGAAAGCTGCTCGCAACTTTTAGGAAACCGAAGCGCTGCGTGAGGGCCGGCCTGTGCGACAGCTTGACCGTCAGATCAGCAGTCAGCTCTATGAGCGGCTGGCGCTGTCACGCAACAAGGCGTCCTTGCTCGGAAAGGCGGCTGAAGCGCAACCCGGCGATCTTCTATCGCCTGAGGAGGCGATCTGCGATCCGTTTGTCCTCGAATTTCATGAAATGAAGGACGAATATTCGGAGTCGGATATCGAAGCGGCCTTGATTCAGCATTTGGCTGACTTCCTACTCGAGCTCGGTGATGACTTTGCGTTCATAGGTCGCCAGCGGCGTCTACGGATCGATGACACTTGATTTCGAGTCGACCTTGTGTTTTTTCACCGGCGCTTGCGACGCCTGCTCATTATCGATCTGAAGGTTGGCCGCTTCAGCGATGCGGACGCGGGGCAGATGTATCTCTACCGCAACTACGCGCATGAACATTGGATGAAGCAGGGCGAGAACCATCGGTCGGTTTGATTCTATGTGCTGAAAAAGGTGAGGCCGAGGCGCATTATGCATTCGACAACCTACCGAACAAGATACTCGCAGCGGAGTATCAGACGGTTCTCCCGGATGAGGCCACTTTCGCGCGAGAATTGGAGCGTACCAGAATCGAACTGGAAACTGGAGCGCCGTGGCCGCAAGGCGTGACTTCCCGTCCGAGGGATCCGAGATGCGGGCATGCGTGGAGTCTGTGAATCACACACATCAGTCAACGCATTATGCGTTCGCTTCGAAGCAACCAGTGGTTTTCTTCGTGAAGTCGGCAACCGACCTCTGCTATGCAGGCGCCACTTCGATGTGGCAGCAGGTGCGCCATCCGCACCTGGTGGCATTCGATCCAGGGTCGCGGACATGGCGTTGTTGTATGCGGAGATGATTTGCAACCTCGACCCAGCGTGACCCTCTTGATAGCAATGAACAGTGCGAAGAAAAAAGCCCGCATAACGCGGGCAGGCAAACACACATTGTGCACACCGGGGAGTGTGACGACTTCAGCGTAATTCCACCATGATCAAGCGGGTAGGTTGGCTAACCCGAAATGAGATGATGCGCGGCTCGATCGGAGGCCATATCATCCGGCGTGTTTGATACTGGCAATTTTATTGCGACCCGTCGCCTTGGCGTAGTACAGCGCCTCGTCCGCCGACTTAATAATCGCGCCGGGATCCGCGTCTTGCTCAGGTGTCCAGCTTGCCAGTCCGATACTGGCGGTGACGCGGCCATATTCGCTGCCAGCGTGCTCAAGTTCCAGTTCATTGATCGCGACGCGAATTCGCTCGGCGATCTGCGCGGCGCCGTTTTCCGGTGTATCGGGTAGCAGCACAACGAACTCCTCGCCACCGTAGCGGGCCGCGACATCCGTCGGCCGGCGGATTGCGTCGCCAATACACCGCGCGACTGCCGCGAGCGCATCGTCACCCGCCTGGTGCCCATACGTGTCGTTGTAGGCCTTGAAGCGATCTACATCGACAAAGAGCAACGAAAAGACGGATCGGGTCCGCCGTGCCCGGCGCCACTCCCTGTCGAGGAATTCCCCGAAGCTACGGCGGTTGCTCAAACCCGTGAGGCCGTCTGTCCGAGCCAGCAAGATCAGCTCGGATTCCGCTCGCTTCCGGCGCCGGAGCTGCGTACTGAGCAATACAGAAAGTGCAATGAAAGCTACGCCAAATACCGCAACCAGTGCACCGATGGTCGTTGCACGGCGGCGCCAGGCCGAATAAATGTCCTGTTCGGCCTCGGCGACCAAGAGAATCAGCGGCCGGTTGGGCAGCGTCTTGAAATAGTACAAGCGGCGAACGCCGTCGATTGACGCTTTCTCGATAAAGGAGCCCTCGGGCGCGCTTCTGAACCGACGGAAAGTCGCGGCGTGGTTGATGTCCCGCCCGACGGTTTTCGTGTCGTACGGTTGGCGCATGACCATGATGCCGTCGGTGCCGATCAGGGAGATCGAGCCGTGCGGCCCTAATGCTATTCCGGCGAACAGCTTGTGGAAATACTCGAGATTGATCGCAATCAATGCGATACCGGCGAACGAGCCGTCTGGGTTCGAGATGCGACGGGTCAGCGCAATGCTGGGCGTGCCGCCGCGCAGGCGTGATTCGAATGGATCGCTTACGTAGAGTCCGACGTCGTCTCGATCACGCTGGACGGTGAAGTATTTGCGATCAGCGAAATTGCCTTGTCGAGGCACGTCGTTCTGCGAGTCAAGCACGATGTTGCCGTGTGCATCGAGCACCAGCATGGAGCCCAGATATTGGGCCGTCATCGCGTGATCGAACAGCACGCCCCGGCGCAGGGCGGGGGAAGCTGCCATGACGTCCGGACGTCGAAGACCTTGTATAACGGCTTCGAGCGAAAGGTTGTAGAGCTCGAAGTTGCGGGCGATGTCGCGTTCAGCGACGAGAGCAAGATTATGTGAAGTCTCGCGCGCCCGATCGAGCGCATCGTTCCGACTCTGGGATAACTGCAATATGCAAAGGCCCATTAGCGCGCACGCGATTATCACCCCGATGGCGACGACATAATGAGGCGCTGACGAGCGCGGTTGCATCCGTTTCCTCGTTGGAGGGCGCAATCGCGCCGTCATTGTTGATTTGCTTTCCGAATACTAAAAAGAATAACGTGCATTACGCAAGCGAGGCAGACCCTGAGCCAGACGAATGCGGATTGATCTGGGTCAACTGCTGCGACGATCAAGAAAGTCAACATTTACCGCCTAGCGGCCACCCGGCCGGCACGTAAGGGGAAGCCAGTTAGTGAGGCTAGCCCAATTTCCGTCCCAGTCTTAGTTGGAAAATTCCGGCTCTTCGGGGTGGGCCGAATCGGCCCGATCGATGCACTGGCGGGCGAATTCCGCCGGTGTCATCCACTGCAGCGCAGAGTGAGGGCGCGCCTCGTTATAGTACTCGCGCCAGACCTCGATTTTGCGTCTGGCATCCTCCAGCGACAAGAACCAATGCGCGTTGAGGCATTCCTCCCGGAAGCGTCCGTTGAAGGATTCGTTCTTCGCATTGTCGGTCGGCTTGCCAGGACGAGAGAAGTCAATCTCCAAGCCATTCTCGTACGCCCATTTGTCGAGCGCCTTCGAAATGAATTTGCTGCCATTGTCTGCCTTAATATAGCGGGGAAGCGGACGATGTTGCGCAAGTCGGGTCAGCGCAGCGACAACGTGCTCGCCACGCAACGAGCCGTCGACTTCAATCGCCAGGCATTCTCGCGTGTAGTTGTCCACGATCGTAAGCGTGCGCACGGGCGCATTCAACTCGAATGCCGTGTCGGACACCAGCCCGACCATCGCCGGCTTGCAGGGCAAGGCGATGCTGGCACTGGGCGGCGCCGCCGGTAATTTCCAGGCCGGCCGTCAGTATTCGGCGAGCTTGAAATACACGGTCGGCAATCTCCTGATCAGCGCGGGAGTCTATTCCGGCAACAGTGGCGGTACCGTGTCGACGCCGATCCCGAAAACGGCCGAATTCTGGGGGCGCGCGATCGGCGCAACCTACAATTTCGACGTCCTGAAGGCGAAGGCGCAGTTCGTCAACTACAAGGTCGCGCAATCGTACGATTCCAACGTCTACAGTGCGGGGCTCGACAGCTATGTCACGCCGCAACTGAATCTCAACGGCGGCATCTATTTCACCGGTGACCGGAACCACATGGCGAATCATTCCATCATGGGCGCTGCCGGAGCCACCTACAACCTGTCGAAATGCACGGCGCTCTATGCGCAAGTCGCTGTCGTGAACAACCACGGCAAGATGAATACCGGCATTACGGCAGACGGCGCGCTGTCCGGCGTTCAGGGGACGACCGTTGTTGCCGATATCGGTATCCGCATTTCTTCTGATCGGCGGGTGTCGGCAGGGTGGATATGTCGGGGTGCACGATCGCGCGCGTTCGAGGCGGTAATCGCCCTGGGGCACGCGACATGCGCTTGGTATACTTCGACATCTTCCCGCCTTCGATGTCATTCCCGCATGCCCAGCTCCGATACTTCGACCAAGCGCCAGCCCGCCGCCAAACGTACCAGAGGACGCCCGTCGGGCACCGCGCACGTGGGATTCGATTCGCTGCTGCGATGTGCGCGGCAGCGGTTCGCCAAGCAGGGTTACGCTGCGACGAGCGTGCGGGAAATCGCGGCACTGGCCGGCGTCGATCCTGCCTTGATGGCACATCATTTCGGATCGAAAGAGGGGTTGTGGACTGCGGTCGTCGATCAATTGGCCGCGCAGCTGGCGCCGTTGATCGAGATGACGAAACAGCTGCGCAACAGCCGGATGTCGCCGATCGAACGGATCAGGCAGGCATTGACACTGTTCGTCGACAACGTGTTCGCCAACCCGGATATCGGCATGTTCTTCTCGACCTCCACGACGGAGCACGGCGAGCGCTTGAACGTACTCGTGGAACGGTTGCTCCGCCCCTATCGTGACGCGCTCGTTCCACTTCTCGAAGATGCCATCGAAGCAGGAAAGATGAAGTCTCGCGATCCCGAGCTGATGCACGCGATGATCGTGAATTCGATCAGCACTACGATCTCCTACGGCCACGTGTTCGCGAAGTTTTCAACGCTGCCCGAGCACCCTGAAAAATTCAAGCAAGGCGTCCTGGAGATCGCCATGGGGCTGCTGCGATAGTACGGCAGCTCTGACAGCCGTGTCGCAAGGTCACGGTGGCGTGTGACGCACGGACGTCACGGGACGGCGGCGTCATGACGCTGCGCGGGCAGCGGCCGTCACGCGACCTCCGCGGTTGCCTGGTATTTCGCCGGTGCGGGGCAGTGCGGTGCGCTGGCCGATTCGTCGAACGTCGCCAGCAGATGGTCGATGAAGGTTCGCACCTTGGCGGGCAAGTGGCGACGGCTGGGGTAGACGATGTCGAACATGGGCGCGGGCGCCCAGTGATCCGGCAGGACTCGCTTCAGCGTGCCTTTCTCGAGTTCCCGCTGAACCAGTGCCGGCTGGATCAACGCGATTCCTGCGCCCGACAGGACCATCTGCATGAGGAAATCGATATTGTTGGCCACGACGGTCGGATTGCGCGTGATCGTCACGGGGCCGTCGGCAGTGTCCAGTTGAAGCTTGGATTTGCCGCGATGGGGGCCCGAAATCGCGAGGTAGGCATGTTCGGCCAACTCATTCGGGTGCGTCGGCTCGCAGCGCCGCTGAAGATAGTCGGGTGATGCACACGCGATGAGCGGCGCGCTGAAGACTGCTCGTGCGACGAGGCTCGTGCACGACAACGTCGACAGGTCGAGGATGCCGGCATCGTATCCGTCCGCGACCAGGTCGACAGGGCGATCGACGAGCACCGGAACGATAACCACCTCCGGATACGAATCGCAATAGGCACGCAGGCAAGACAACAGGTGCCGCAGCGAAAGGCCGACGGAGATAGCTACACGCAGGGTTCCGGACGGCGTTTGCGTGGTCACCGATACCGCGTGTTCGACTTCGTCGAGCTTCGTCAAGATTTCGCTGACACGCGTGTAGTACGTCTTACCGAAATCCGTGAGCGACACACTCCGCGTTTTGCGAACGAGCAGGCGCCTTTCCAGTTGTTCCTCGAGCCAATTGACGCGACGGCTGATCATCAATTGAGAGACGCCGAGGCGGGTGGCCGCACGGATAAAGCTTCCGTCATTCACGACCTGTACGAACGACCGCATCGATTGAAGTTTGTCCATTTCGGGTTCGGAATTCAGGCGTCGTTTCCGCCCCAGGCAGTCGCGCCTTGCAGTCGACGCGCTCGGCCTGTGCATGGGAATGGGAATGGTCGTCGGCATCGCATGTCAACAATATTCAACGTTCGTTGAATAAAATGATATCGCAAAAATGACCGTGGGTGAAGCGTGCCCACGGCCGCTTCCCGCCGTCATGCCCTCCACGACTGGTTATCGCGTCGATCCCGCCGACGCCACGGGCCGGCGGTAGCGCTGTCGACACGCTCGCCAGGTTCGACGCCGATCGTTCGTCCGGGCGGTTTGATCGCTGAAGTCCTGTGCCTGCTGGAGCACCTAGCGTCTCGGTGCCCCGATCTGAGTGGCGCTTCTATCTGCCTGCGTGTTCCGCCACGCGAGAGCCGCCTGCCGTCTGGCTTGGCGCTGCCACGAGCGCCGTTACGTCGCATGGCGTGACGACGGAACGGTTGACAGAGCTGCGGCGGATGCCCTACCATCGCAATAAATCAACGAGTGATGAATAATGTTCAGCCATGAAGATTCTGGCCGTTGGGGACGGATAACACAGAGCGCTCTGCTTCCGCCCCGGCACGACAGGCGACCGAGCCCCCCGGCTCCATGCCCGCCACGCCGGGGGAATGTCCCCTCGCATCGCTCGCTCATTCGTACGAGTGAGTCGTTGCGTCGGGTAGCGCGTTAGCGGGCGGGACGTTCTAGACCGTTAACGTCATTTCTTATAAATCAGTACACCTACTGAACTGGTGGGAGTCATGCTGCGCGCAGAAATCGTCGAATCCAGTGCTGCTTGCCGATATGAGGTTGCGAACGGCGGATCGTATGCACGTCGCACTGCCGGATGCGTCGGACAGGCGTCCATATGGATAGACAAACGGGACTTGTCGTTCAGCCCGGCGCGCGGAGGGATTTCCCCACTGGCTGCCGGTTTCGCAACGTTGAGATAGAGAAACATGAAACGAACAGTGAGGGATGTTGTATGTACCGGATGATCATTCCCAAGAGGCGTGCCTTACTCGCGACGTGCGTCGTCGTCGGATCGATGGCCGTCGCCGGGTGCCAGAAGAAGGAAGCCGCCGTGGCGGCCGTCCCCGAGGTCGGCGTGGTCACGCTGCAGCCGCAGGAGATCACGCTCAAGTCGTTGTTGCCGGGGCGGGCGAATTCGTGGCGTGTCGCAGAGGTGCGTCCGCAGGTCAACGGCGTGATCAAGCGGCGGCTCTTCGTCGAAGGCGAGAATGTCAAGCAGGGGCAGCAGCTTTACCAAATTGACGATGCGCCGTACAAGGCCGCGTACGAGAAGGCGCGGGCCGCGCTGGTATCGGCGCAGCATCTCGCCGAGCGCAATGAAAAACTGCTTGCCGATAACGCGGTGAGCCGCCAGCAGTACGACGATTCGGTGTCCTCGTACCGCCAGGCGCAGGCCGATCTCGATACCGCGAAGGTCAACCTGGACTATACGAAGGTCTACGCACCGATCACCGGGCGCATCGGCCGCTCGCTCGTGACGGAAGGCGCACTGGTCACGAACGGCCAGGCCCAGTCGATGGCCGTCATCACGCAGCTCGATCCCGTCTATGTCGACGTGACGCAGTCGTCTTCCGACATGCTGCGCCTGCGCAAGGAACTCGCAGACGGCCAGTTGCAAACGGTTAGCGCAGGGGCAGCCAGTGTCGGGCTGTTGCTCGAGGACGGCACGTCTTATGCGCACGGCGGCACGCTGAAGTTCTCCGAAGTCAGTGTCGACGAAGGCACGGGTTCGGTGACGTTGCGTGCCCAGTTCCCGAATCCGGATCACCAGATCCTGCCGGGCATGTTCGTGCGAACGAAGCTCGACGAAGGCGTCAAGCGGGACGCGATCCTGGTGCCGCAGCAGGGCATCACGCGCGATACGACCGGCACGCCGGTGGCCTGGGTCGTCGGCGCCGACGACAAGGTGCAACTGAAGCAGCTTGCGGTGGACCGGACGGTCGGCAATACGTGGCTCGTCCGCTCCGGGCTGAATGCGGGCGAACGCGTGGTGACCGAGGGCGTGCAGAAACTGCAGCCGGGCATGAAGGTGGTCGCGGTACCGGCGACGAACGTCCATGTCGACCTGGGTGATGCGCGCATTGCCGCGCCGTCTACAGCAAACGGCAGCTAGTCGGAGCGCGCATGTCACAGTTCTTCATCAGGCGCCCCATCTTTGCGTGGGTGATCGCCATCGTCATCATGCTGGCCGGTTATCTGGCGATTCGTTCGTTACCTATCAACCAGTATCCGAACATCGCGGCACCCGCGGTGTCGATTACGGTCAGCTACCCGGGTGCGTCCGCACAGACGGTTCAGGACACGGTCGTCCAGCCGATCGAGCAGCAGCTCAACGGCCTCGACGGGCTGCGTTACATGTCGTCGGAAAGTAATGCCGACGGCAGCATGACGATCGTCGCGACGTTCGACCAGGGCACCAACCCCGATATCGCGCAGGTCCAGGTGCAGAACAAGCTGTCGCTCGCGACGCCGCTTCTGCCCCAGGAAGTGCAGCAGCAGGGGATTCGCGTCGTCAAATACCAGATCAACTTCATGATGGTCGCGGCGCTCGTTTCCGAAGACGGGAAGATGTCGAGCGGCGACCTCGGCAACTATCTGGCGTCGAACCTCCAGGATCCGATCCTGCGGACGAAAGGGGTGGGCGACTACCTGCTGATGGGTTCGCAGTACGGGATGCGGATCTGGCTCGACCCGGCGAAGCTCGACAGCTATTCGCTCACGCCGCTCGATGTCACGAACGCGATCCGGTCGCAGAACGTCCAGGTGTCGTCGGGCCAGCTCGGCGGCCTGCCGACGCGGCGCGGCGTGGAGCTGAGCGCGACCGTGATCGGCAAGGTGCGCCTGCGTACCGCCGACGAGTTCAAGCAGATCCTACTCAAGGTGAATGCCGACGGTTCGCAGGTCAAGCTCGGCGACGTCGCGACCGTGAGCCTCGGGCCGGAGAACTACTCGATCTCGAGCATGTACAACGGCAAGCCGTCGGCCGGTATCGCACTGCGTCTGGCGACCGGGGCGAACCTGCTCGAGACGGTGGAATCCGTCAAGAAGCTGCTCAAGGAACAGGAACCGCTGTTGCCGCCGGGCGTGAAGATCGTCGTTCCGTACGATACGTCGCCGGTCGTTCATGCGTCGATTCACGAGGTGGTCAAGACGCTGATCGAAGGCATCGTCCTCGTGTTCCTGGTGATGTACCTGTTCCTGCAGAACATCCGCGCGACGCTGATTCCGACGCTGGCGGTTCCGGTCGTGCTGCTGGGTACGTTCGGCGTGCTTGCCGCGTTCGGCTTTACGATCAACACGCTCACCATGTTCGGCATGGTGTTGGCGATCGGCCTGCTGGTCGACGATGCGATCGTCGTTGTGGAGAACGTCGAGCGCGTGATGACCGAGGACGGGTTGAGCGCGCGGGACGCGACCAGCAAGTCGATGGGGCAGATCCAGGGCGCGCTGGTCGGCATTGCGATGGTACTGTCGGCCGTGTTTCTGCCGATGGCGTTCTTCGGCGGGTCGACGGGCGTGATCTATCGCCAGTTCTCGATCACGATCGTGTCGGCGATGGCGCTGTCGGTGCTGGTTGCACTGGTGTTCACGCCGGCGTTGTGCGCGACGATGCTCAAGCCGGGCGATGCCGATCATCAGGCGAAGAAGGGCTTCTTCGGCTGGTTCAACCGGACGGTCGACCGGGGTACCGACCGCTACGAAGGTGCAGTCGCGGCGATCCTGCGCAAGAAGGGGCGCTACATCGTCATCTACCTGCTGATCGTGGTCGGCATGGGCTTCCTGTTCACGCGCATTCCGACGGCTTTTCTGCCGGACGAAGACCAGGGGACGTTGTTCGTCCAGATCCAGATGCCGGGCAATGCGTCGGCGGAACGGACCGAGGACGCGTTGACCAAGGTGCGCGACTACCTACTGACGGACGAAGCGGATGTCGTCGAGTCGGTCTACACCGTGAACGGCTTCAACTTCGCGGGGCGCGGGCAGAACTCTGCACTGGCATTCGTCGGGCTCAAGCCGTGGGCCGCGCGCAAGGGTAGCGACACCACTGTATTCGGGCTTGCACAGCGTGCGGGTACGGCGTTTTCGAAGATCAAGGACGGCATCGTGATTCCGATCGTGCCGCCCGCGATCATGGAGATGGGCAACTCGCAGGGCTTCGACGTGTACCTCCAGGACCGTAACGGTCAAGGCCACGACGCGCTGATGGCGGCACGCGACCAGTTCCTGAAGCTCGCGCATGAAAACCCGCTGCTGGCCAACGTTCGCCCGAACGGCATGAACGACGAGCCGCAGTTCCACATCGATATCGACGATGAAAAGGCGCGTGCGCTGCAGGTCAGCATCGCCGACATCAATGACACGATGACCGCCGCCTGGGGTTCCCAGTACGTGAACGACTTCGTCGATCGCGGCCGTGTGAAGAAGGTGTATGTCCAGGGCGTGCCGGATGCACGCGTGGGTCCCGAGGATCTCTACAAATGGTATCTGCGCAACAGCAGCGGCCAGATGGTGCCGTTCTCGGCGGTCGCGTCGGGGCACTGGGAATACGGTTCGCCGAAGCTCGAGCGGTACAACGGCATCCCGGCCGTCGAACTGCAGGGCCAGCCGAAAGCCGGCCACAGCTCGGGCGAAGCGATGCAGGAGATCGAGAAGATCGCGGCGCAGCTGCCGAACGGATTCGGGCTGGCGGTCACGGGGCTGTCCTATGAGGAGCAGTTGTCGGGCTCGCAGGCCCCGGCGCTCTATGCGCTATCGATCCTGATCGTGTTCCTCTGTCTTGCCGCACTGTACGAGAGCTGGTCGGTGCCGTTCTCGGTGCTGATGGTTGTGCCGCTCGGCGTGATCGGCGCCGTGGTCGCCACGCTGGCGCGCGGCCTGACGAACGACGTGTTCTTCCAGGTGGGCCTGCTGACGACGGTCGGCCTGTCGGCGAAGAACGCGATCCTGATCGTCGAGTTCGCGAAAGAGCTGTACGAAAAAGAAGGCATGTCGTTGATGCAGGCGGCCGTTCAGGCGGCGCGGCTGCGGCTGCGCCCGATCATCATGACGTCGATGGCGTTCGTACTCGGCGTGCTACCGCTCGCGATCTCGAACGGCGCCGGCTCGGGCAGCCAGCACTCGGTCGGCACGGGCGTGGTCGGCGGGATGATGACCGCGACGTTCCTGGCCATTTTCTACGTGCCTCTGTTCTATGTGCTGGTGACGGGCCTGTTCTCGCGCGGCAAGACAGGCAAGGCCGACAAGGCCGACGACATCGACAAGGTTGACGAGGTGACCGCATGAATATCCTGAAACTCGCGGGGTTGCCTGCGGCGCTGCTGGTGGCGAGCTGCACGATGATCCCAACCTATCATCGTCCCAACCCGTCGGTCGCCGCGCAGTATGCGGCGGCCGCGCAAGACCTCGCCGGCAAACCGTCGGCCGCGGAACTCGGCTGGCGCGACTTCTACACCGATCCGCGCCTGCAGGCGCTGATCGGCATGGCGCTGGAAAACAACCGCGACCTGCGCGTGGCCGTGCTGAACATCGAAGCGGCGCGCGCGCAGTACCGGATCCAGCGGGCGGACCTGCTGCCGACGCTGTCGGCCAGCGCGTCCGGGTCGATCCAGCGGCTGCCGTCGGACCTGTCGACGACGGGGCAGGCCGGGGTCACGCGGTCCTACGACGTCGGGGGCGTCGCATCGTACGAGCTGGACCTGTTTGGCAAGATCCGCAGCCTGACGGAGCAGGCGATGCAGACCTATCTGGCGACCGAAGCCACGCGGAAGGCCACCCAGATCAGCCTGATCGCCGAGGTGGCCACCGCGTGGCTGACGCTGCAGGCCGACCAGGAAATCAAGTCGCTGACGGCCGACACGCTCGCCAGCCAGCGGGCGTCGCTGAAGATCGCCGAATCGGGGTACCGGAACGGCACGTCGTCGCTGCTCGATCTGCGTCAGGCCGAGACGACCGTCCGTGCCGCGGAAGCGAATCTCGCGCAGTACGACCGGCAGGCGCGGACCGACATCAACGCGCTGACGCTGCTGGTCGGCGCGCCGCTCAACGACGCGCTGCTGTCGCGCGAATCGTTGGCGACGGTGCGGCTCGACGAGGATCTGCCGGCCGGGCTCCCGTCGGATCTTCTCGCGCGGCGGCCGGACATCATGGCGGCCGAGCGTCAGCTGATGGCGGCCAACGCGAACATCGGCGCCGCCCGCGCGGCGTTCTTCCCGAGCATTTCGCTGACGGCCAGCGGCGGCACGGCCAGTGCGTCGTTGCGCAACCTGTTCGATCCCGGCAGCGCGGCGTGGTCGTTCGGGCCGACGATCAGCGTGCCGATCTTCGACTACGGGCGCAATAGCGCGAACTTGGCCGTCTCGAAGGTCAAGCGCGACATCGAAGTCGCGACGTACCAGAAGGCGGTTCAGACGGCGTTTCGCGAAGTCTCCGATGCGCTCGACGGGCGTGCGACCTGGGGCCAGCAGGAAACGGCCCAGCGCCTGCTGGTGGAGGCGAGCCAGTCGGCGTACCGGTTGTCCGACGTACGCTATCGCGAGGGTGTCGACGGCTACGTGAACGTGCTCGTCAACCAGCGGTCGCTGTACGACGCGCAGCAGAATCTGGTGAAGGTTCGACTGGCGCGGATGACGAACACGGTCGATCTCTACCGCGCATTGGGCGGCGGCTGGCAGGACCGGACTGTGAAAGCCGACGTGCCGACCGGGCAAGCCGCGAATCCGCCGGGTTGACCCGTGTGCTGATGTAAAGCAGGACACCGTAACGGGCCCGTTACGGTGTCTCAGGACGCGTGCCACGACACCCGGAGCACGCAATCGCATGCCCTTGCCGGGCCTCTGCGATGTGACAGGCGAACCATCCCGATGCGGATGGACGTTCGGAAACGTTATGGTAAAACGAACCCGTGAACAGGCACAGGCGACACGGGCCATCATCGTCGAGTCGGCACAGGGCGTGTTCTTCGATCATGGCTTCGCGCATGCGTCGCTTGAGGAAATCGCCCGCCGGGCCGGCGTCACGCGCGGGGCCGTGTACTGGCACTTCGAGAGCAAGCTCGACGTGCTCGATGCAATCTTCGTCGATGCGGCGATTCCGCTGGATCCCTTCCTGATTACATCGCGACACGATGCCGAGCATGACATCGACGCGCTGATCGATGCACTCGGTGCGTGCTGGCGGATGGCGACACGTTCGAAACTGTCCCGCCGCTTGTACACGCTGTCGTACACACGATGTGAAAACGCAGTGGAAACGGCAGCCTTTTGCGACCGGGTTCGTCAGGCCGCGTGCCATGCCGAACAGTGCATTGAAGCTTGGGTGCATCGTGCGATATCGATCGGACAGTTGACGAGCGAGCGCGAACCGGCAGCGATTGCCAGTGTGGTTCACGCCACGCTGAGCGGATTGCTGCACCGGGAATTGACGCGACCAGGGCGTCGCAATCCGGACATGACTGAAATCACCGAAATCGTCCGAACCTTAATTCAAGGATAAATGCGTCAGACGCGCAGCGAATGGTGTTGTGCGCGTTCGCAACCGAATCCGGCTTCCCCCGCCGTCCTCGGGGGCAGCAGTTTGCTGCTCCGATACATTTGCACATTTTTGCGGAGAGAAAATTTGAATGAGCGTTTGCACGGCAACCCGCTGCATCGAACGCGTACAGTGGGCGAGGTGGCTGGACAGCCCCCTGAAACACCGGACACAGCCTCTCACTTAAACTAGCGGGTAGGCATAAGACTGTGTTTTTGACTAACACCAGGCAGGAAGTGATGGAAGTGTTGGCGGGCCCGGAGCGTCGCCGGCGCTGGACGGCGGAGCAGAAGCTGGCCATGGTGCGGGAGAGCTTCGAACCGGGGAAGTCGGTTTCGATGGTCGCGCGCCAGCATGGCGTGAACCCGAACCAGCTGTTCCATAGGCGCAAGCTGTACCAGGACGGGAGCTTGTCGGCGGTCAAGGCTGACGAGGAAGTGGTCCCCGCATCCGAGCTGGCCGATGCACTTAAGCAGATTCGCGAGCTGCAGCGGATGCTCGGCAAGAAGACTATTGAGAATGAGATTCTCCGCGAAGCAGTCGAGTATGGCCGAGCAAAAAAAGGATAGCGCACTCGCCCTCGCTGCCGGAGGACGACCAGTGAAACTGGTTTGTGAAGTTCTCGGCGTGTCGCGCTCGAACGTATCGGCACGACTGTCGCGTCCGGCGACGTGGCGCGATGGCCGTCAATCTCGGCAGACCGACGATGCGAGCGTAGTCGAAGAAATCCGCCGGGTCATCGGCGATTTGCCCAGCTATGGCTATCGCCGGGTATGGGGCTCGCTGCGCAATGAACGCATTGCTGCAGGACGGGTGCCGTTCAATGCGAAGCGCATCTATCGCATCATGCGAACTCATGGTCTGATGATGCAACGTCGTCCAACTCCGCCTCGGCCGCAACGTCGGCACGATGGCAAAGTGGCCGTGGCGCGCAGCAATCAGCGATGGTGTTCGGATGGCTTCGAGTTCCGCTGCGACAACGGCGAACCGTTGCGGGTGACGTTTGCGCTGGACTGCTGCGACCGCGAAGCGATGAGCTGGGCGGCTACGACAGCAGGCCACAGCGGCGACATCGTGCGCGACGTGATGCTGGCCGCAGTGGAAAATCGGTTTGGCAACGAATTGCATACACCGTCCGAAATCGAGTGGCTGAGCGACAACGGTTCGGGCTACACGGCCGACGAAACGCGCCGGTTCACAGCGGCCATCGGCCTGAAACCATTGACCACGCCGGTGTGTAGCCCGCAAAGTAACGGGATGGCCGAGAGCTTCGTGAAGACGATGAAGCGCGACTACGTTGCCTTCATGCCGAAGCCGGACGCAGCGACTGCTGCACGCAACTTGGCCATCGCGTTCGAGCATTACAACGAGAAGCATCCCCATAGCGCGCTGAAATACCGCTCGCCTCGCGAGTTCCGGCGCTCAATGGATTCAGCAACCTTAGTGTGACGCTGTGTCCGGGATTACAGGGTCAACTCCAGCAAGTGCGCTGAATAATAGAGGGCTGTCACATAGCAGCCTTTCTTTCCACTGAACGTGAATCGGCTTACCTAGCTGGTGACTATTGCCCCTGCAATTTTTGCTGACTTGCCGGGGCGGTCTACCGGTCATTGGCGCAGTTCGCCAGCGCAACGGGTATTCTACTGTCGACCACCAGGGGTTCCTGTTCCAACCAAAGGCGCTTCCGAGCCCGATTCTTTACGAGTTTTGGCGCTTCGCTTAAGTCCAGTTTCTAGGCTCAACACACTCGGTCCCAAAGTCGGGTATGAACCATTTCAGGTTCGGGCGATGGTCTCGTAGTCTCAAAAGGATGCGTACGCCATTGGGATCGAGGTCGCCAAAATGAACAATCGGCGTCTCGGGATCCACCCGGGCAAGTAAGTGCACGACAGTAGTAGCGTCCCAGCCTGGGACATGCGCGATGAGCCGTCCATCCAGTTCAGGAAGATCGCGCCAGGCGCCTCGGTTTTCCACTAATAGCACTGCCCGCAGTACGCCTTCAAACGTAAATCCATCCAGGAAGGTTCGCTCGGGGATCGGTGCTTCGCCGAGCAAACGAGCAAGGTCACACAGATCCAGCGTTCCTTGTGCGGTTCGCGCGCAAAGTCCGCGTGGTGGACGCAACCGCAGCAGACCATCATGTGGTTTCAGTGTCTGCAAGTGCTGCTTGCCGCCGTGGCGTTAGGTTCGCTTTGGTGTGCGGTGCGGCAAGAGCAATTGCTGTGCGACGCGCAGGAGCAGTTCGTCACGGACTTCGTGGCAGCCTGGAACAAAGTGACGAATGCCGATCTCTTTGATCAGGTAGTTCGAGCCCAATAGATGCGCAGGCGCGGTTGGCTAGCAGCCGCGCCCGATGAGATTACAAACCGCTTTTCGTCACGAGGCGGTCGTCGACGTCCACTCGACGCTTGAGCAGAAAGCCGACATCATGTGCAATGCGACGGGAACGGCTTCTTGCTGGTGACGGCTGTTGAGCGACGCAGTGCTGAATGCGGCAGCGGAGGGCGACACGGGCCGTGCCGTTCCCAGACTTGGCGCACCGCTGGAACGAGTAAGCGGGCGAAGGCCGCGAGGTTTTCGTGCCCGCTTGACGTTCTCGCAACGTGGCTGGATGCGTCGTACGACTCAGGCGTACTGCGCCTGCGCCAGATCAGACAGAAGCGATGGCCCAGTCGGTCTCCAGCTGAGACGCGCCTGCGTCAGGGCGCTGGAGGCAGGCATGTCCATTCCGGCGAACATGCCCATCCAGCCGAAGTGGGCTTGCGCCCCTCCAGCAGCGATGGACACGACGGGCAGGCCGAGGCCTCGGCCGAGCGCTTCCGCAATGTCGCGGCTGCGGATGCCTTCTTCGCCCACCGCGTGATATCGCGCACCCGGTTCCGCGTTTTCGATCGCGAGCCGGTAAAGCCGCACGACGTCGGATAGGTGGCCCGCGGGCCAACGGTTGCGCCCTTCGCCGACATATGCGACAGCGCCTTTTTCACGAGCGATCGCGATCAGCGGCGTGACCAGTCCCTGCTTGTGCGCGTCGTGGACCTGCGGCAGGCGCAGCACGGACGCGTTGACTCCGGCGTCGAGCAGCGCCTGTCCCGCGAGTTCCGAGCCGATGCGCGGATTGGGATGGCTCACGTTGAACACGTCTTCACGCGCGAGTTCGCCGTGCGCGCCGCTGCCGACGCCGGTGCCCGAGGTGACGAGAAGTGGCCGGTCCGAGCCGCGCAACACGGAACCGAGCGCGTCGATCGCGCGCTTGTCCTTCTCACAGTTTTCCTGGAAGCGTGAGAAGTCGTGATCGAACGCGAGGTGGATCACAGCGTCGACGTTCGCGGCGCCGCGTTTGAGGCTGTCCACGTCTTCAAGCGTGCCATGGTGCGGCTCGGCGCCGGCCTGCCGGAGGGCTCGTGCACCGGCGTCGGACCGGGTCATCCCGATGACCTCGTGCCCGGCGCGAATCAGTTCAGGAACAAGGGCCGAGCCGATGAATCCGGTCGCGCCCGTCAAGAAAATGCGCATTACTGACTCCCGTCTGGTGTTGACCTGCGCACTATCTGTCGATTTCTTATTCCGTTAAAGTAGTGACATTATCATGATAAAAGCGGTAACAGGATACCCATACCCGTCAGTTTGCCAAGATCGCTCGGCGAGCTCCTGAAGAGCCGCCGCACCCGGCTTGACGCCGCGAGCTACGGTTTTTCGGGGCGCCGCCGAACGCCTGGCCCGCGCCGCGAAGAAGTGGCCCAACGCGCGAATATCAGCCCGACGTGGTACACATGGCTGGAACAGGGACGCGGCGGGGCACCGTCCGCCAGCGTGCTGGAACACATTGCCAGCGCGCTGATGCTGACCGACTCCGAGCACGAACATCTCTTCCTGCTCGCGCTGGGTAGGCCGCCGGAAGTGCGATACCGAGCTGTCAGCGACGTGAGTCCACGGTTGACCACGCCGTCGTCGTGGACCTTGACCCGCAGCGCATCGAAGAACACCACCGGATACATCGTCTCAAGCGGTAGGCTTTGCCAGCTCAACGCCTCGGCCATCACCTCGTCGGTGACCGAACTGATGAAGTCGGGAGACACTTCGGTGCCGTAGCTCTCGGCCAGAAATGCCTGAATCTCGCGCACGCTCATGCCGCGGGCGTACATCGCGATGATGCGTTCGTCAAAGCCAGTAAAGCGGCGCTCACGCTTGGGAATCAGGATCGGCTCGAAGCTGCCGCCGCGATCACGCGGGACGTCGACGCGGGCCGCGATCGGTGATGACCGTCTTGCCGCTCGCGCCGTTGCGCTCGTTGGCTTGCCCGGCCGGCTTGGACTGGCCCGACGGGTAGCCAGGTGCAGATTCATCTCGGCGTCCATTGCGCGTTCGGTGATCGCTTTGTTGAACGCCAACATCAGATCCTGGACCTCGGTCGGCGTCATCGGCCCCTTGACCAGTTGGTCCAGCAGTTCCTTGGGCAGTTCAGGCAGCGGCCCGCGGGCCGCTGCCGCTGCCTGACGCGCGACAGTTTACCTTTTCTTCTTCATCGGCATACGCTCGTCGTTACCAAGCTGGATCGACTGGTCCGCGATACAACTGACGTGCTCGCGACTGTCGAGCAACTGGCCAAAATGGGTGTTCACGTTCATTGCCTAGCTCTCAAGGGCGTCGATCTGACCAGCGCATCGGGAATCTGCAGTGATTTTAAGGCGGGGCAGCAACTGGCGGAAAATAAAGACGCCAACCTCAGACGCCTACCGCGCGAGATGCTCGCCGATTTATTGTTGGCGGTCTTTCCCGTGAAGAGCGTAGCCAACTTAAGCCCGATTGCAATCTTTACCAATAAAGTATTACGTTTGAGAATTCTCCACCCACTACGCCTTTGCTGGATGAGGCTCGACTGTGCCCGAGCTGCGTGTGATGGCGATAGAAGAGGCAAGGATCATCAGAAAACCTATGAAATTCTGGAAGCTGATGGTCTCGGAGAGAAACAGCACCGACATTGACGCACCGAATATCGGGGTTAGGCATAGCAGAATGGCCGATAAGCTTGTGGGTATATATCGCATTCCCCGTAGATAGAAGTAGAACGAAAGTCCGTACGACAGCGCGCCCGACGACAGTGAATAGAAATTGAACTGTTCGAGTTTGAACGAAAGGCGGCTTGTCCCCGCGAGGTATCCCAGAACGAGCAACACGCAGAAGCTCAACTGCCACAAGAGGAGTGACTCAGGGCTGTTTTTCCCGCTGACAATTCGCGAGGATAAGGTGACGTATGCGGCCGCGAAAAATGTGCCGAGCAATACTAGCCAGTCTCCCGAGTTGATCGATATGCCTGCGAAGATGCTCTCCTTTGTCGTTACGAGTACCGCACCAAGCGTTGCTAGGCAACCCCAGAGCAATACGTTAGGCGACACACGGTCGCGGAAGATGGAGAAGGCGAGCCCAATGATCATTAATCCCTCCATCGCTTGAAGGATTGTGGCGTTGATTGCGCTCGTCTTGCTCAACCCGATCAAGACGAGATAGAACGCCACGCCGGGTTCCAATATGCCGAGCCACCCGTGCTTCCATTCGCGTAGGGATAGCTTCCGACCGAGCACGACGAGTAGGAGGATGCATCCCCATGCGGCGATCAACTGAATCGCAAACAGCGTTGTTTCGTTAACGTCGCGAAGGCTACGCTTGCTGAGGACCATCCCCCCCCCCCAACAGAGCGTGGCCAGTATGGTTAGCGCCACACCTTTTTGTTTGCTCGATCGCATGTTCGTGGATGTTAGTAGATCAGGTCCGGCGAGTTAACTGCTCGGATCGGCGGGAACGGATTGAAGTAGATGGCCTCGTGGTCGACGGGATATCCGTGAAACATCCCGAAATCGATCGAACCAAGTTCGCACTGTCGCGCGGTAAAGTATTCGATCGTCAACCACTTCCAGTCCTCGATGCTTGGATCGCCGAGCGCAGTCGGCACTTCCGTTAGGCGCCGGGGAATCAGGATGTCAGTGTGGTAGCGCGCAGTGTAGTTCGCGATCGAGAAATTTTCGGGGACCGTCGATGGGCGCAGCCCAAATGGGCAGGTGTTCTTCGGGTCGATGTTGTGCCAACTCGTTGTGGCTGCACTCGGTGCGCTGATTCCGCCGTTTCCGATCGACTGCCATGCCAATCTGCGGATGTCATCGACCGCTTCATCGACGTTTTTGAATACGCCTTTGCTTACAAGGTTGTTTGCGTAGTGACCGACCGCATTGATCGATATCAATGCACCGCCGGGGATGCGGCGATCATGGTTGGAGGTCAGGTGAGCAGTTGTATGGAAAAAGTTGATGCCGGCCTTGAAGAGATACAGTTTCTCGTCCACCTTGAGCGGTGCAGCCTCGGTGTAGATCACGTCTGGCTGAATCGGTCCAAACTCATGAAAGATGAGATCGGAGAAACGAGTGAAGATTTCCAGTAGCTGAGCCGACGGCGGGATGCGGCTCAGCTTCTCTACGTTCAGAAAATAGAGAACAGCATCGCTCTCGCCGCGCGCGCATTCGTCTTTCCACTCGCGTCGGCATCGTCTGAGATACTGCTTGAGGTATTCATCTCCCCTCGCGATATCTTGCTCATCAACGACGACGACCGAGATTTGAATCCCTCGTTTTCCGGATGACCCCAATCGGCCTAGGATGCACGGCTGGTACTTCTTTGCCCACGAAAACAATATTTCTTTCTTCTCGCTCTTGGTGGTTGACGCAAACAGTTTGCGGTTGGTTTCATCAATATCCGGGCCATACGAAGCATGCTCGCCTTCGTGGTATGGCGCTGTGCCGATCAGCTCAAACAATTGCATGAAATTCCCCAGATTGCATTGCGAAAGGCAGCACGTCCCCTCACCGCCCTGCGGGGCAGTGTTCGTGGCGTAAAAGATTTGCTAAGCTGGTTAAGTGCTAAAGCGCGGCGGCGCACCCGAATGCGCAGAACAGCGGGCGTTCCGTGGTAGCCCGTGGATGGTGGGTATGGTTGTGAGGAGCGACTTCATCAAACTCTCCGCTAGTGCAGCCCCGGCGCTATCCCGATTGTCGGCGAGCAATTTTTTCCGACTGTCTCGGACGACGGAATTGTGTTCTGTACAATGACGATATGTGCGTCGTACATACACATACTAATTTGACCTTTATGGAAAAGCAACGGCTCGACAATTTACTCGGCGCGCTTTCGTTGGCGCTCATGGATCGGCTCCGGGAGGCGATCGTGTCAGTCTCCGAGTTGAGTGAGACCGCGGTCTTCGCGCTGGTGCTGTTAAGCCAGCGCCCGGCCGTGACGATTGACGTGCTGGCGAAGCAACTCGCGCTCGCTCACTCCACGGTGGTTCGCCTGGTTGAGCGATTGGTCGAGGATGGCTACGTCGAGCGGAGCTCGGGTACTGACCGGCGCGCAGTGCTTTTGTCGCTAACCCAGGCGGGCAGAGATGTTGCCAGCATGGTTCTCGATGCACGTCGAAAAGCGATCGGGACGCTGACCGATCATCTGCCGGAGGCCATGCAAGTTGCATTGGTCGGAATTTGCGAGCATCTCCTCGAGCGAATGTCGGTTGACTCGTTAACGTCGGTTCGAAATTGCCGCCTGTGCGACGAAAAGGCGTGCGATCTTGAGCGCTGTCCCGTCGAGAAGAAGTATCGACTTCAGGTGTCGTGATGAACTCAATACCTATCTCGGATGCGATCCGTTGACCAATCGGGCGTCGGCGTACGACACCGAGTTTCAAAACTCATTGGTTCATCCCCGTGACTAAGAAGCGGCCATCTTCGAGTGCGGATTCAGCGGGTCACGGCCCCGTTTGCGGTTCCCGTCTATCGTCCGGTCCACGGTTTCGTGCATCGGGTCGCCTATTGGGGTGGAAACGGTGGTCTTTCCACGTCCCAGATCGAATTTTCGTCGGCGCTGGTCTTCCTTGAGAAAACCCACAACGAAGAAGGCTGGCTCGAGAAAGACGCCCGCGAGATCATTTCCGACGTGCTTGATCGGTATGGCCGCACGTCAGACACCGGTAGTTGTCGAATACGTTGTCGTCGAGCACGCCTCCGACAGCCGAGCCGGCGACAGAGCAGGCCGCGCTGCCGAGCAGCCCGGCAATGACGGCACCGGCCAGTCCCCCGAACACTGCACCTACCGGTCCACCGATTGCTCCCACGGTGGCACCTGCTTCAGCACCGGATAACGCCACGGCGACGCCACCGGTTGCACCAGCGGCGCTGCCGATCGTGCTGCCAGCGCGTCGGCCGATATTGAGCGTGTCGATGCGCGTCAAGCCGCAATGTGGACAGCCATGTGCATCCGCTGGAGGCGAGGCAGCTTCCTCCGCCAAGGGTGTGGTGCATAGAAGAAGTAGTCGCGCGGCGGCTCGCGACGTGTTTCTGGTGCGTATGACACGGGCTCGAAAAGCGGTTCGTCAAAATCGGGCGATGCGAACGACGGATGAAGGGATCGCGCGCGGTTCGACGATGCAGCGGTCGATCCACGAAGGACGCCCAAAGCATGATCGGGGTACGGTGCCTGCGCTTACCACTCATCGTGTTCGTCGATCGAAGGAAACGACGAGGGAGAGGGCGCTGGGGTTTGAGGGGGCGTTGGTCGCTTCTTGGTCGCGAGCCAGTAGCAGCCGAGCGCGAACATCGCGACGCGTATGAGAGCCAGGCCGATCAGCACGGCGGCGTACAGGGTGGGATTCACAAAGTCTCCTGAACGAGGTGCGCCAATGCGAAAGTGCATCGGTGGAACGGCCGTAGCTGGCTGTGTTCAAGAAAGTGATATGTAGTTAAAAAAACTAGACCGAGAGCACGATGTGTTTGGCCAAATAGGTCATATGTCTATTGGTGCCAACGACGGAATATACGGGCAGTTAGAATTTATGAGGCGCCGGGAGCGATGAGAAATGCCGTACGGTCGCGACTCGCGATCACTTGCCCACTGCCACTCCACGTGGTGCCGGTTTCCGGGTCCACGTATTGCGCAGTTGGCTTGGTTTGCCTTTACAGACTTTGGGTCTCGCAAATTTCGTGAGATGTGGTTTTAAATTCGGCGATCAGATACTTGACCTCCGCGATCGAACCTCGAGCGTCTGCAAGCCGGGTGTCAAGAATACCGAGTTCGAGCAGTACAACGAGAACCCCATCGCGCCTGAAATACTGCTCGGCTTACGAATTCCTGCATTCGACGGTTTCGGCGCCCTTAGTGTGATGCTGTGTCCGGCGTTGCACTTGCATCTCCGTGCACCATTTGAGTGTGCACGTGACGATTGCATCAAATCTGCTGTTATGACCTGCATTGTGTCGAAAATAGAAATAATAGGGGGTGTCAATTTCATAGCCAAAGTTGTATCATCAGACAAATATATGGTAATGTTTTGAAACATCGTGGTCGCCTTGGAAATTTTTTGAAACATTTCTACGCAATTCGTCCCGTTGATCATGTAGCGAAATCCTCAAATGACCATTCGCTCGGTTGAGTTAGGAAAGGTGCAAGGCTTATCAATTTTCAATATACGCGAAGTGAGCCTTATTCCTCTTGACAAGAGTTCATTCGGTTGACTGCAGCTTCAAAGCCGAAGGAACTGTAGTCTGGCATCAACCAATAAATAGCAGCTCTCGATGTAATAGAAAATTCAGCGCAGAATTACTCTGAGAATGACTTTCGCTGCGTATGTGAGTGAATTTCTGTGAGAAAACGACATTGCGTATTTTGTCGTTAATGCGCGACAGCTTTTCGGGCGAGAACGATTATTTTTACACCAGCAGCACTTATCATTGGAAATCGGGGAATGAAAAAGCGAATCTCTATCCTTGCAGGATTTATCTCTCTCTCCGCAATTCTTTTTGCGTTATCGAGTCCGGTGCGCGCGGAACTCGGAGCGGCTCCCCGGCTTCCTGCATCCGGGGAAACGTATTCAACGACAAATAATTCCAGTTATTCAGTTAGACAGACAAATTTGATCGGTGGAACCGTCTTGCGGGAATATATCGACCAATACAACACAGTGTTTGCGGTCGCTTGGGATGGACCAAATGTTCCGGATTTGGCCTCATTGTTTGGAATATATTTCAACGAATACCAAAAGGCGCTGCAGGATTATCAGGCGGCGTGTGAGCAATCTAACTATCGGTCTTGTCCGCGAGGCGTAGTTAACCTTCAATTGAGTGATTTTGTGAGCCATCAAGGCGGACACATGCGCTCGTTCTATGGGCAAGCATGGTTGACGGATTATCTTCCGACAGGCGTGCAGCCAAGTGCGATCTGGTGAGAAAGTCTTGTGATTGTTTGTAAGACGTGGGCTTGGCTATTTCCGACCATGTTTAGGCTGGCTTCGATTTGAAGGGATGGGGATGCCAATGAGAGTGGGGGAAAGTAGATTGAGGAACCACTTGCAAAAAGTGATGTTGATTTTTTGTTTCTGCTTGCCGATATTTTACGCGAACGCAGAGGTTGAATTTGGGGGCAAAGATGTTGCACCTCCGACAACAGCTGACGACGTTCTGAAAAATATTCTCGCCATTGTCGATCACGGTGATCTTGGGGACGTGAAGTTTTATTCCGAAAAATTGGGCGTTGTTATGAAAGGAGATGGAGTCGGTGAAGTTCGAATTCCTGACGCGCCGTGTGGATTGTCATCGGATAAAACATACAGAAGTGGAGTTGGGCAATATTTTTACTTCTCAAAAATCCCTTGGTATTTTTCTTCTTATGATGGGATAAGGAGTTGGTGCGACAGGCCGTATCGAAAGGAGTTTAAGCAGGATGGGGAGGTTGAGATTTTTTCTCGTGCTCGATTCGATCAAAGCAAGATTTGCATCTCTGAAGACAATGTAAAGAGATTTTTTAAAGACGGAAGCTACTCTCTTGACAGGGGTGTTTTTGAGATGAGCTATACGTCACCAAATGTTGGTGGCATAACTTTGGAAATGGCTTCAACGTCGCAAAAACCGCAATGTCTAATTTACGTTGGATTTCATCAAGTCAAACGTGTGAAATAGGGAAATTCTGTGGCTAATGAATCTTTGAAGATTACTGGGCAAGAAACACTCTGGCAATTCGTGAAGCCCCCAACCTCAGAGGAGTTGGGTCTGATAAACGCAAGTCCACTCTTGGTTCAACAATTAATCGATTATCAAAAATCGATCGAGAATGGGACTGCGTTGCCGATCGGTGTGCTTCGTGGCTCCGAGGGAAATAATCCAGATAGCTCGCAGACCGTGCCTTTAGCGGGTCATAACGGTGGGGTGATTCTTCAAATTCAACTTGGATCAAATATTGTTGGCGGAAGTGCGGGTTTTTTCATAGAGAAACTGAGCTATGAAATGGGGCACGTCGTAAATTATCATAACGATAAGCAAACTTATGGTGCGATGACTGCTTTCCCGGGAGGGAAAGACGATGGAATAATTGCTGGATTGGTTGGAATTACTACCGAATCTGAATCGCTTGCCAATAATTATGCGGTCCAGCAGCAAATTCAGGCGAACACGAAATCAAGCAGTAATCCAAATGGAATTCGTATTTCATTGTCGGGCGATGAAGTATCCGGGGGGAAACTTCAATCGGCACTTGATGCAGCATACGCCTCCGAAAAGGCGGCGGGAGCAACGGATCCATCTCAAATCCTGGCTAAGCTGGCGCACACGGTTGGCCCCATGATGGATTCGTTTCCTGCGGTAAAGATCAAGGATAATCCAGATGGAGAGGAAAAGTTTGTCAACTTCTTCCATTATTATTCCAACAATCCGAGCTTAATGCGAGGTTATTTCGACCTAGCGTCGACATCAGGCTCAACGGGAGCTCAAGGTGTCCAGTTACCGGAAACGTCGGGCGTCAATTTTATCTACAGCCCGTCTGGAGGGACACCGCAATCAGCTACGATTCAGTATGTGAACGGCGAAAGCAAGACGGTACGATTTGACGCTTCGCAAGCGGTTATCGCCGTCGAACAGTACAGCACCAGTCAACAACTAGTTTTCAAGCAAACGTTTAGTCGTGATGTAAATAGTTTGTTGACAGCGATCACGACGACGGATGGAAATGGCAATCCGGCAGATATTAAGGTGCTCGGCACAGCAGCTGCGCTACGGGACCGCGGTTTGACGGCGTTGGCCAGTGCCCTGGAAAATGTCTCATCAACATCACTCGCATTGGCCGGCAGTTCAGCCAAGCTGTCGGCTTTGTCGGCACCCTATAGCAACTTTGATGCATACACGGCCAAGGTCAACGCATTTGGTGCGGCGCTGCGTGATGCATTGAATTCAGTAGATGTCAACAGCCTGACACCTGATCAGCGGCAATTGCTGGCTACATACAAAACGGACATGGGATCGCTTGGCCGTTTGTTGGTGTGGGGCCGTCTGACCAATAATTTTGATGCTACCACGCAGAGTTTTGGCCAAAAGTTGGGTGTTATGGCCAATGCGGTTCAATTTTTGGCGTTTCAGGCCAATGGTGCGGCACGCCCAGCTGACTGGCTGACCTCGGTTCCTAGCTCTTCTGATATTGGTACGTCGGTACTTCTGGGTGGGTTGCGAGCCAGTCTGTCGGCGGTTGCGCCAGGGACAGTCAACACCTACTCGGTTCTCGATACGCTCGTAGCCGGACGTCCCGCTTGGGAAGCATATGCAAAACAATCGGGTCAAAATCCCAGTTCTTACTGGATGACGGTAGCGGCCCAGATGGGGCTAAAGACGACTGTTGCGGACGTGTCTCGGATTCCGGCATCTTGGTTGGCTATCCATGGAGATTTGGCGTCGGCCAGTGTTGCGACTCTGCAAGACGGTAGTTTGATCGCCTGGTCAAATGAAGGGCTCTATGGAATCAACGCGAACAATTCTGGCTTCGAACTAATGGCCTCGCGTACCATCGACGGCGCGCCTGCCATTGTTACTGTTATCAGCGACACCTCAGGACGTCCTACTGATGAAACAAGGTTTTTGCCATCAGGCGTTGTTGGTTCGCACTCTTCGACAGTCTATGACTCAAGTGGACGGAAAGTTAGTACAACAGCTTGGGGGCTGGGATCTTCGACTAATGTGGTTATTTCTTATGGCGCAGACGGAAGTCGGATTGAGCAACAGTTTGCAAAGGATACCGGAAAGCTTCTTTCCGCCAGTTATTTTGATGCGAACGGTGTGGAAACTAAGAATATCGAGAACGGTGCCAACGGTGGGGTGAAAACGACAGTTTTCAACACAAGCAACAACACCGAGGTAACCACCGAAACCAACGCTACCGGACAAGTCATTCAAATTACGGATTGGACTAGTGGGCAGCCTAAGGTGTCGCACTTCGAATATCTCGGCGACGGCGGGCGCAGGGTAACGGTGCAGTATCCGGGGGGGAATACCATTCAAAATGTCAAGCCTGACGGGTCTTCGACGGTTGAGGCATATACCTACGACGGTGTATTGGTTGCGCGCACTCAGTATCGTACCGATGGCACAGTGCAAACGACAGATTTGTACAATCGAGCCAATAAAATTTTCGAAACGGATCGTTTTGATGCTAGGGGTGTGCTCAGTCAAAAAGACAATTTCAATGGCGATGGTAGTTTGGCAAAACAATCGTTCTATGATGGCGCAGGCAATCTGACTCGGACTCAAGGGAACAATGAAAATGGAATTTACGTTATAACAACGTTTAATCCGGACGGGAGTTCCTACACAGTTAATCCGTCGGCACCGCCTTCAGGAGGCCTCCATTGGGGGCCTGCACCAACTCGACCAGTAACGGTATTTCAACCCCCAAAGCCACCGTCCATGAGTACATATCCGAATCATGGGGTGTATGTTCCGGTTGGAGCGCAAGTGTCACCGAATGGAACAGTTGGGCCGGGGCCAGATGCCTTTCTCCCGTTGCTGCCGCCCAATCCATTGCGTGATCTTTACCCGCCGAATCCGTCAACAATGCCGCCCAACAGTGGCGGTAGTCCGGGTGGTGTCGTATCGATTCCGGACGGATTCGGGAATTGGGTGCCGCTTGTTGATCCAGTTACACCCGTTTATCTTCGTCCGACAGAAGTTGGCGTTCCGCCTTCTACGGGCGCAGCCCCCGGATTTTCCGGTGTGCGCTCAATCATTAAAGCCAAGCTTGAGAGTGGCGCTCCTGATGTCGTGCAACTCGAGCAAGCCCTTGGCGCCGATCCCGTTGCCGTTGCACAGGGTATTGCGCAGGCAGCGGACGTTGCGCGTGCGGGGGAATCGGGTGGGGCATTATCGAGTGTTCTAGAAGGTGCGCGTTGGAGTATGCGAACCGTGACGTGGAGTCTGGATTCGGCCAACGGGGCATTTAGTTCGACGGAAGCACAGGCTGTCAAGAGCGCATTCTCGACATGGGCAGCGGCCTCGGGTCTGAAATTCGAAGAGGTTGAGACGTCGTCGACGGCGGATATTCGTTTAGGCTGGGCCAACCTTGATACGGCGCAAACAGGAGCGGTCGGTTTTACGCTCTATCAGGCCGATCACGGAGTGTTTGCGCCGGGCGTTAGGATTCAGCTCGAATCTCCAAATCAGAATGCGCTGACCTCTGGCGAGGATGGACAACTTACTTATGCGGGTACTGACGCGACGTTCGAGCAAGTCGTGTTACACGAGATCGGGCACGCGTTGGGCTTGGCGGACAGCGCGGATTTCCACTCGATCATGAATTACGACTTGACGGCTGGCAATCGGACGCTAGATGCGACGGATGTCCACGCGATTCGGGGGGTGTATAGCGCGCCGAGTCAGACCGACAAGCAGGTTGCTTCGCTGATTCAGGCGATGTCGAGTTTTGGTGCACCTCAGGGTGCGGGCCAGGTGATGCTAACTCCGGACGCAGCCGGACAGCCGAATCCGGTATTAGCAAGCAATCCGCTGCGTTGACGAACGGGGCCTAGGTCGCAGTCACATAGGAACATTGATCGAAACCCCGGGCAGTGGCAGGCAGCGACCGTCGCGCGCCTGGGGTACATCAAGCAGCTTCCATTCTGGGCAACGTTTGGCCAGCGAACCACGGCGCGGTAAGCGCGGTCCGATTTCCGGAATATTCGGCGATGCCGATTGGCCCGACATCGGCCTACCGTACTTTTACTAGCCCGCGATTAATTTCGGATTGATAGGATTGAAATTGGCGGATCGGCACCATACGTCGCATTTTGATTCGAACTGGCATTTTCTGTGTCTGTAGCGGGTACGATAGGTTTTCCACCTTGACAGACGCCTATCGCAACCCATGCTTGCCGCCAACTTGTATTGACGAATTGAGTTTCGGTGAACCGCCCGTAACATGTTATTGCGGGCGGTTTGTGCGTGAATCGATGGTATTGAGATGAATGAAACTGTGCCCGAACGAGGGCAGATTAACGATCCAGGGTTGATCGCACTGGTCGTGATTGCCCAGTATTACGGCATTGCAGCGAATGCTGAGCAACTTTGGCATGCGGCAGCCGTGCAAGCCGATCAACTATCGGTCAACGACCTTGAACTGGCCGCGCGTTCGCTCGGCTTGAAGGTGCGGCGCGTACGCGTAACGGTCGATCGGCTGATTGAGACGCCCAAGCCGGCGCTCATGCTGGACGAGTCAGGCCGGCACTTTGTACTGGCTGCGAGTGACGCCGAAAAGGCGCTGATTGTCGAGGCGGGTGTCACGCAAACGGAGATCATCTCGCCGGCGGATGTGATGGCGCGAACCGACGGCCAGTTGCTGTTGCTGACCTCGCGCGCATCGCTGGCCGGCGCGCTCGCACATTTCGATTTCTCTTGGTTCGTGCCGGCTGTCGTCAAATACCGCCGTATCTTGCTTGAGGTGCTACTGGTGTCGGCGGCGTTGCAGGTATTCGCTCTAGTCTCGCCACTGATGTTTCAAGTAGTGATGGACAAGGTGCTGGTCAACCGCGCATTTGACACGCTGAACGTCGTTTGCGTCGCACTGCTGGTCAGCGGCCTTTTCGAAATCCTATTGTCTGGCGTGCGCAATTACGTGTTCGCCCATACCGCGAGCCGCATCGACGTCGAACTCGGCGCACGGTTGTTCCGGCACCTGCTAACGCTGCCGCTCGCGTACTTCGGCGTACGACGCGTAGGCGACACGGTTGCCCGCGTGCGCGAATTGGAGAATATTCGTAGCTTCCTGACCGGACAGGCGCTGACAGCCGTCATCGATCTGTTCTTTTCGATCATCTTTCTGAGCGTGATGTGCGTGTACAGCGTCTGGCTGACGCTGGTTGTGGTCGTCTCGCTGCCGGTCTACGCGGCTATTTCCATGCTGATCACGCCAATCCTGCGCAAGCGGCTCGACGAGAAATTCGCTCGCACGGCGGACAACCAGTCCTTCCTGGTCGAGACCGTGTCCGGTGTCGAAACCGTCAAGTCGATGGCGATCGAGCCGCAGTTCACCCGCCGCTGGGACAATCAACTGGCGGGTTATGTTGCAGCCAGTTTCCGCGTCACGGCGCTCGGTAACGTCGGCCAACAACTGATCCAATTAGTTGGCAAGCTTGTTTCGTTGGTCACGCTATATCTCGGGGCGCGTTTCGTAATCGAAGGAAAACTGTCGGTTGGCCAACTGGTCGCGTTCAACATGATGTCCCAGCACGTGGCCGCGCCCGTGTTGCGCCTCGCTCAGCTCTGGCAGGATTTCCAGCAGGTCGGCATCTCGATGAGCCGGCTCGGTGACATCCTGAACTCTCGCACCGAACTCGCGCAAAGCCGTCAAACGCTGCCGGTCGTGCGCGGTAATATCAGTTTTCAGTCGATCCGGTTTCGCTATCGCCCAGACGGGCCGACGATCCTCGACGATGTGTCGCTCGACATTGCGGCTGGCGAGGTCGTCGGCATCGTCGGTCGCTCGGGCTCGGGCAAGAGCACGCTCACGAAGCTGCTGCAACGGCTCTATTTGCCCGAGCAAGGTCGTGTACGTATAGATGGCATCGATCTCGCGCTGGCCGAGCCAGCTTGGCTGCGCCGACAGATTGGCGTCGTGTTACAGGAGAACCGGCTATTCAACCGTTCGATTCGCGAGAACATCGCGGTCACCGATCCGGGCGCGTCGCTTGATGTGGTGATGCGGGCTGCCCAGTTGGCCGGCGCGCACGATTTCATCTCGGAATTGCCTGAAGGCTACGACACAATCGTGGGCGAACAGGGAGCGAATCTATCCGGCGGCCAGCGTCAGCGGATCGCGATCGCACGAGCGCTGGTCACGAATCCGCGCATCCTGATCTTCGACGAAGCGACCAGCGCACTTGACTTCGAGACGGAACACATCATCCAGAACAACATGAAGGCTATGTGCGCCGGGCGAACAGTGATCATCATCGCGCACCGGCTCAGCTCGGTGCGCCATGCCAACCACATCATTGCGATGGACCGGGGCCGCATCGTCGAGAAGGGAACACACGAAACTCTGCTCGAACTGCGCGGCTACTATGCGCACCTGATTGCATTGCAAAACGCCTGATAGTCCGATGATCACAACATTTAAGGCGTTCGCCGCGCTGATGAGCCGGTATGGGATCATTTTTCGCGAAGCTTGGCGGGTTCGGTTCGAGAACGATACCAAGCCCCGCCTTGCCCATGAGCGCGCGTTCCTGCCCGCGCACCTTGAACTGGCCGAGACGCCCGTCCATCCGCTACCGATGTGGACGATGCGCATCGTCGTCGCATTGGCGGTTTTGGTGGTGCTGATTGCGCTGATCGGCAAGCTTGACATCGTGGCCGTTGCACCTGGCAAGCTGATCCCCAAGCAGCAGGTCAAAACGATCCAGCCAGCGCTGACAGGCGTTGTGCGACGAATCTTGGTGCGCGACGGGCAACGCGTGCAGGCAGGCCAGTTGCTGATGGAGCTCGACACGACGCAGGCGGCGGCCGACGCAGACAAGGCCCGCCAGAGCCGCCTTGATGCGGCACTGACTGCTGAGCGCAGCCGCGCGCTGTTGCTGGCCCAGAGTGCGGGCACATCGCCAACGTTGGTGAAGGTGGATGACGCGAGCGACGCGCAGCAGCTCGAAGCGCAACACTTCGCTGATGGTATCTATTTCGCGTACCGTGACAAGCTGAACGGCGCACAGGCTGAATTGATGAAACGTGAGGCCGAACTCGGCACCACGCGACAGCAAATCGGAAAACTGGAGGCGATTGCGCCCCTGGCCCGCCGGCAGGCGAACGACTACGCGTCGCTGGTTGATGAGAAATACGTCGCGCGCACTGACTATTTGGACAAGGAGCAGACCGCGCTGAACCAGGAGCATGAGTTGGCGGCACAACGCAGCCGTGCGCTGGAACTCACGGCCGCGATCGCCCAGCAGCGCGCCGAGGTATC
The DNA here is from genome assembly GCF_017104705.1 of Burkholderia sp. Se-20373. Classification (NCBI taxonomy): domain Bacteria; kingdom Pseudomonadati; phylum Pseudomonadota; class Betaproteobacteria; order Burkholderiales; family Burkholderiaceae; genus Burkholderia; species Burkholderia sp. Se-20373. The sequence goes on from NZ_JAAGPH010000005.1 coordinate 119,689, forward strand.
GGCGCTGACGTCCGAATACCGCCGCCAGCAGCTCGATGCGTTGGACAAGGCGAACCAGCAACTGGTGCAGAGCCGCAACGACGAAACAAAAGCCGATACGAGACAGAAGTTACTGAGCCTGACTGCGCCGGTGGCCGGTACCGTGCAGCAACTCAAGATCCACACTCTGGGCGGCGTCGCGACGGCAGCTTCTCCCGTGATGGAAATCGTACCGGACGATGCGCTCGAAGTTGAAGCGGACATCGAGAACAAGGACATTGGCTTTGTGAAGGTCGGGCAACCTGCTGTCGTCAAGATCGAGGCGTTTCCGTACACCCGCTACGGGTTTCTGCACGGTACCGTCGAAACCGTCTCTAACGACGCGGTAGCGGATCGGAAGCGCGGGTTGACGTTCCCAGTTCGGATTCGCTTGGCGGCGAACCGGATACGTGCCAACGATACGTGGATCAACCTGACGCCCGGAATGACGGTATCTGCCGAGATCAAGACTGGTAAACGCAGCGTCGCGCATTACTTCCTCGATCCGGTTATCCAGACCGGCCAGGAGAGCCTGCGTGAACGTTAATCGACGCTTGATTGCGATAGCCCTTTTTATTACTGGGATGACGACGGGTGCAACGGTAGCATGGGCCTTCGATCCGTTACTGACGAATCGTGCGGTGCCGGCGACACCTGTTGTCAACCTCCTTGGCGAGGCCGAAAGCGTGTGCACGTTCGGCGACCTACCAACACCGCTGAGGTTGCAGGATGCTGTCGAACGCGCGCTCTGTAACCATCCAAAAACCCGGCAAGCTTGGGCGAACGTCAAGATTCAGGCGGCGGCCGTTGGTGTCGGCCGGGCCGGCTTCCTGCCGACCATTAACGGCAACTGGCAGGGTACGCGTGACGTTGCGCGCAATCATGTGACAGGCTACCCACAGTACGATTCGAACTACGGCAAGAATTTGCATAACGCGAGCGTATCGCTCAGTTGGGTACTGTACGATTTCGGCGGCCGCGCGGCCGCACTGCGCAACGCGAACCAACTGCTGGCGGCCGCGCAAGCCAACCAACTCGTGGCACTGCAAACGGTGTTCGGGACGGTTGCCAAGGATTTTTATGCGGCGCAGGCTGCGCAGGGGACGCTCACGGCAGCCCGCGAGGTCGAATATACCGCCAAGTCCAGTGCCAACGCAGCGACCGCGCGTACCGATCGGGGGGTCGCCGCGATCAGCGATCAGTTGCAGGCGCAGACAGCCTATGCGGAAGCCATCGTGAATCGCACGAAGGCGGAAAGTGACTGGGCAAGTGCCGTTGGTATGCTCGCATCCGATATGAACCTTGACCCGGCGACGCTGATCACGCTACCAGATGTCAGCGACGGCGTGAAACCCGATCACGAATTTGGCGATTCGGTGGCAGCACTGATCGAGGACGCGCAGCAGCACTATCCGGGCATCTCGGCGGCGGTGGCGCAAGTGGAAGCCGCACGGGCCAAAGCGGCGCAGACACGGGCCGAAGGGCTACCGCGCCTGAATCTGGTGGCGCAGTACAGCTTTAACAATCAGCCGACGAGTTTGCAGCTCGGCTTTCCGGTATTTCCGGCAACGCACCGTGAGTGGTATCTCGGCTTTCAAGTGACGATTCCGATTTTCGAGGGTTTTGCGCGAACCTATCAGGTGCGTCAGGCTGACGCGCAAACAGAACTACAGATCGACATACTTGCCGAGGCGCGACAGCAGGTCAGGTTGGATGTGTGGAACGCTTACCAGTCCCTGCGGGGCGCGACGAAAAACCTCGACAATAGTGCGAACTTGTTGATACTTGCACAGCATTCGTACGAGGCCGCGCAGCGGCGATACCAGATTGGTGTAGGCAGCATTCTTGAATTGCTCAATGCGCAGTCCGCGTTGGCCAACGCGAAGAAGCAGCGCATTCAAGCATTAACGGACTGGCGCTCTGCACGGCTGCAGCTGGCATCTAAACTCGGCAGATTGGGAATGTGGAGTCTATCAAGTGCGGCGGGGCAACTATGAAGAATATTGATCGCTTGCATCGCAAGCAGGCTCCGTGGGCAAGGCTCGACGAATCAATTCGACGCCATTGGGCAGGCGCACATGCAACGCGATTACCATCAACGACTCTGGTAATCGCGGTGGGGTGAGTGCAGAGGCGCCGACGCTACCGGCATAAATGCAGGCAGCGACTCGGGTGAGGAATAACTGGACTTCGTCCATGGAATATCAATGGGTACGCCGTCGACCGCGACTGCATCGGTCGATGACTGGGCGAGTTGCCGTTGTTGATCGCTGGCAATGAGCCTATCCGAATCTTTGTGTGTGAGGCATAAACTGATGACCAAGGCGCCACTTTATGCCACGCAAACGCAAGGAAGAAGTGACGATTGAACCGGGCAAGGGCTTGAACCTGGACCCGGGGTTAATCAAGCAACTGGTCCGTGATGCTTCGCCGGGAATGCTGGCGAGACAACCATAAACGCGTCGAGCGCGTGTATCGGGAACTGGGGCTTTCATTGCGCCACAAACGACCTCGACGGAACAAGTCGGCTCGGCGCCGACAGCCAAAGCAGTCAGTGAGCGCAATCAACGAAATCTGGAGTATGGACTTCGTCGCTGATGCGCTGTTTGATGGTCGGCGCTTGCGCACGCTCACAATCGTGGACAACTACACGCTGCGACGATGTTTCGTCAGATCGTCGGCCTCAGCCCTCGCGCGTGGCGCATCGCGCGGCGAGCATGACGGGTAGGACTGGACGCGACGACAACGTCGCGATCGCTGCGGGGCCGGCTGTGTCACTCGAAGTGAGCACGTAGCCATTTCTTGTCGAGCGTAGTTTCTTTGGCGCGCGCGCAACGCAGCATCATCCGCGGTACGGTTGGAACGCAATGGGAGAGTGTGACTCCTGCCGCGAATATCAGCCACACCAGATTTCCGACACACTGCGAATTATAAGAAAGCCGTAGATGGCTATGGTGAGCGAAACCTACGCGTTCAGCGACATCACCGACCGACAACTTGTCGTCTCCGAACATTTCAATGGCGCGCTGGATACGCCGTCGCAGCACAAAGCGATACGGCAGCCATCCCGTGGTCGCGGTGAAAGCCCTGGCAATGCGATAGACACTCGTGCCGGCCTCGTTCGCCATTGTCGCCAGCGACCACGGCACGTCAAGATTGGATTCCAGCTTTTCAAGAACGCGCTGGAGTTTAGTGGGCGCCAGTCCACCGCGCAAAATATTTCCTGATATATGTCTAGCCGGAAAACCAGGCTTGGCGGCAAGGTGGTTTGCAATTGCCAAGAGTCCCTGCTCTTGAATCGGAGGCGTCGCGACTGATGCGGCTATATGGCAATCCAGCGTTAGTTCGGTCCGACAACGGCGCCGAATATACCGCTGTCAAGGTCATGCGCTGGCTGTGGCAATCGGTCCGGCCTTCATCGCGCCCGGCAGTCCGTGGAAAAACGGGTTCATCGAGAGCGTCAACGGCAAGCTGCGTGACGAAATTCTGAACTGGGAATGGCTCCGCAGCCCGGCCGAGGCCAAGGTACTTGTCGAACGCTGGCGACAGTGTTTCAACGAGCGCCGGCCTCATGGCGCGCATCGCTATCAACCTCCAGCCACGGTCCGTCGGCCCTGGCTGGATCCGATAATATCGACGCGAGACTCACTTCCTGATTGGTCACAAAATTCCGCCGCAGATCACCGGAATGGCGTGCATCAACGCGCCAAGGTCGGACCAAACTAGAGGAACTCGACGCCACTAGCGACTCACGCCCGAGTCGCACACCATCTCCATAGGAAGATCGCACCAGCGAATTCGTGTGCTGAACGCATGAATTGACAGCACCCGTCGGTATGTCGAAACTAAGTATCTCTATTCACCGATGTGATCATCAGAATGAATTTTGAGATATCCGACTTGCGCGCCTTTGTCGCAACCGCCGACCTGGGCAGCTTTCGCGCCGCAGCCGACTCGTTGCATCTATCTGCGTCCGCGCTATCGCGCCGGATAGAAAAACTCGAGGAAGTGCTGGGCGTCAGACTGTTCGAGCGAACGACGCGGAAGATGGACCTAACGATCGTCGGTCGCGGGTTTCTCGAGCGCGCTCAACGCATCCTCAACGAGGTCGACAACTCGATGCTCGAATTCGACGATCTTGCACGCAAGATGACCGGCGAACTCACGGTCGCGTGCGTACCGTCGGCGGTGCGCTACTTCCTTCCGGAAACCATCGCGACCTATCATCAGCGTTACCCGGGCATTCGCCTTCGTCTCATCGACGAGCCTTCGTCGATGGTTTTTCTCGCCGTCGCGCGCGGGGAAGCCGATTTTGGCCTGACTTACGTCGGCACCGAGGAGCCGGACATCAAATTCACACCGCTGCTCGAGGATCCTTTCGTTCTCGCCTGCCCGCGCAGTAATCCGCTCGCAAAACGCAAATCCGTCGCGTGGGCGGAGCTCGCCAGCCTCGAGTATTTGGCCATCGCACAAGGCAGCGGCAATCGCGCGGTCATAGACGAAGCGCTGGCAGGCGTCGCCGATCGGCCCAAATGGTTCTGCGAGGTACGCCATGTGCCCGCTCTCGTGAGCCTGATCGAAGCGGGCCTGGGCGTCGGTGTCGTACCTCGGCTCGCCATGCCCCGCGGCCCGCACAAGGCACTCGCCAGCGTCGCGCTCGTCGATCCGCCGGTCCGGCGAACGCTGGGCGTCATCCAGCGGCGCGGCCGCGGTTTATCGTCCGCAGGCCGCTTCTTCCTTCAGTTGTTGACGGAAATGCGTGCGCCCGATGTGCCGCGCACCGGCGCTGCCGCATAGGCCAAGCGTCGGGCGACGACTTCGGGCCGCACGGCAAAGCCTTCGCGGGCATCCGGCGACATGGTTCGATTCGTGCATATGACGCACCAATCGAACGAAAATATGCGTTTGTTGCGTGAACCGCTCCTGCACGATCATGTGCGAAACGCAAGCAGCGCGCGATGCGCAGCCGCTTGAACCGCACGGCTTTCAAATCGAAGGAGACACGCATTCCATGACCCATCCCACTCCCGCCCATGGCATCGTCACCCAGGCCCATCTGACCGAACTGACCATCGAAGCACTCTGCGCGCTCGGCCTGACGCGCGCCGACGCGACGGACACCGCCACGATCCTCGTGCTGGCCGACCTGTTCGGTTTGCGTACGCACGGCACGAGCCGTGTCGAGTCGTACGGCGCGCGCCTGCGCGTCGGCGGCATCAATCCTGCGCCTTCGATCACCGCCGAACAGGTGGCGCCGGCGCTTCACCGCCTCGACGGCGACAACGGCATCGGCCCGCTCGTCGGCCATCGCGCACTCGCTCTGGCGATGACCGCTGCACGCGAACAGGGCATTGCCTGTGTGTTCGTGCGCGGCAGCAATCACTTCGGCCCCGTATCGCCGTATTCGTACCTCGCCGCCATGCAGGGTTTCGCCAGCATCATCGGCAGTAACGCGACCACGACGATTGCGCCGTGGGGCGGCACCGACGCGCGCCTGGGCAACAGCCCCGTCGGCTTTGGCGTCCCGAGCCCGGATGGCCATCCGTTCATGCTCGACATGGCAATCAGCGTCGCGGCACGGGCAAAGATTCGCAACGCGCTCAAGCGCGGCGAACCGATTCCCGGCGATTGGGCAACCGACGCGCAAGGCAAGCCGACCACCGATCCGAAAGCCGCACTCGACGGCTTTCTGCTGCCGATCGGCGGCCACAAGGGCTACGGCCTCGCGCTGGTGGTCGATCTATTCGCGGGACTGCTTTCCGGCGCGGCGTATCTCACGCACGTGAAATCGTGGGAAGACGATCCTGAACAACCGCAGAACCTCGGCCACTTCTTCATTCTCATCGATACGACCCAACTCGGCAGCACCGAGTGGCTCGCCAAGCATATGGCCGACTACGCGGCGATCTTGCACGGCTCCAGACCCGCGGATCCCGATGCGCCCGTGATCGTGCCCGGCGAGATCGAACTCGGTCGCCTGGAGCGCCAGATGGCGGAAGGCATCGATATCGGCGCGGCACAGCTCGCCATGCTGGAAGCGGTCGCACGTCCGCAGCGCTGAACGCCTCGCGAGCGTGGCCCACCACGCTCGCGCCGTTCCGAACGCGCGGCGCGGCCGCGAATAGACAAGCGACGGGCCGGGTAGCGCGTTCGAGCGCCCGGCCGTCAAGCACATAACAAGCTCCAAGGAGCGACAGGTGACAAACATTCGATGGCGCATCGTCCTGCTGCTGTTCATCGCAGGCTTCATCAATTATCTCGACCGTGCGGCGCTGTCCGTCGCCGCACCCGCCGTCATGCGGGAACTGCATATGTCGCCGAGCAGTCTCGGCCTGTTGTTTTCGACGTTCTTCATCGGCTACGCGGCATTCAATTTCATTGGCGGATGGGCGGCGGATCGCTGGGGCGGCAAGCGCGTCTTCTCCTGGGCAGTGCTGACGTGGTCGTCGCTATGCGGCGCGACCGGCCTTGCCAGCGGCTTCGGATCGCTGCTGGCCGTCCGCACGCTGTTCGGCATGGCAGAAGGGCCACTCGCGACGACGATCAACAAGATCGTCAACAACTGGTTCCCGCACAAGGAGTCGGCGACCGCATTCGGCTTCGCGAATTGCGGCCTGCCGCTGGGCGGTGCGGTGGCGGGGCCGGTAGTCGGCCTGCTGACAGCCGCTTACGGCTGGCGCGTCGCGTTCGCCGGCATCGCGTGTTTCGGCTTGCTCTGGCTGGTTTTCTGGGTGTTCATGGCGACCGACAAGCCGCACCAGCATGCACGCGTATCCGATGACGAACGCCGGCTGATCGAATCCGACCGAAGCGTCCCTGAAAGCCCTTCGGACCTGCAGCCCCTCGGCTTCTACCTGAAGCAGCCCGCCATTCTCGCGGCGATGATTTCGTACTTCGGTTACAGCTACATCCTGTTTTTCTTTCTCACCTGGTTCCCGACCTTTCTGACGATGGACCGTCACCTGAGCCTGAAAGGCATGAGTCTCGCGACAGTGCTGCCGTGGCTGCTGGGGTTCATCGGCTATGGACTGAGCGGCGTGCTGTCCGATCTGATCTTTCGCCGGACGGGCAACGCACTGCTTGCGCGCAAGCGGGTATTGATCGCATGCCTTGGCACGGCAGGCGTGTGCGTCACGCTGGCCGGCGCCGTGACCACGACGCTCGGTGCGCTGCTGTTGATGGCCGTTGCCGTGTTTGCACTTTATCTGAGCGGCAGCGCCTATTGGGCGCTGATTCAGGACACGATCCCCGGCCCGAAACTCGGCAGTGTCGGCGGATGCGTACACGCGATCGCAAACTGCGCAGGCATCGTCGGCCCGGCCGCAACCGGCTTTCTCGTGCAGGAAAGCCATACGTTCCTCAGCGCGTTCTTGCTCGCGGGCGGTATCGCGCTGGCCAGCGTGCTGGCCGTGGCGATACTGCTGAGGCCCCGAGCGCCGGCGCAACGCAAGTCGAACGATGCGCGGGTCTGTGGCTAAAGGCCCGTGCCCACCCATGAATTTCTGTTCTTCACGCTATCAACATGAAACCAGATCCATCCGTCATTCGCGCATTCACACCGGCCGGCAAGCTGCGGGCATCGATCAATCTCGGGAATCCCATTCTCGCGGGCAAGGACCTATCGGGCGCACCAACCGGTGTGTCGGTGGACCTGGCGCGCACCTTTGCCGCCACGCTCGGGGTGGAACTTGAACTGGTGGTGTTCGATACGGCGGGCAAGTCCGTTCAGGCGGTCAGCGATGAGCAGGCAGACGTCGGCTTCTTCGCCATCGATCCACGACGAGGAGAAACCATCGCGTTTACCGATCCGTACGTGTTGATCGAAGGCTATTACCTGGTGCGAGACGGATCGTCGATTCGCGCCAACGACGATGTCGACCAACCGTCGATCCGCGTCGCAGTGGGCGAGGGAAGCGCCTACGATCTGTTCCTGACGCGCGAATTGAAGCATGCGCGGATCGTGCGCGCACCGTCATCTCCGACCGTCGTCCGAACGTTCCTCGATGAGGGCCTCGAGGTCGCCGCCGGCGTCAAGCAACAGCTCGAGGCAGACGCACGTCAAGCCCCTGGCTTGCGTTTGCTCGATGAACGATTCATGGTGATCCGTCAGGCGATGGGTTTGCCCAAAAGTCGTGGTGCAGCGGCAGCTGAGGCGTTGCGGGCATTTGTCGAGGATGCGAAGGCATCGGGGGGCGTCGCCCAGGCACTCGCACGGCATAAAATCACCGGCGCGACGGTTGCGCCTGCTGCTTAGTCGAGGCCTGGAATTCGGTACAAACAACACGCTCGCATGCTGAAGCCATTTTGCCGACCGGTTCGCCGTTCGTTTTTCACATTGCGATGGCCTCAAGCATGTCAGACGAAAAAGCGCCATCAGTACCCCTATAGCTACTGCGGTCACCTGTCCGACTACGAACACGGACTGGTCGCCAAACAGTTCGCGCCGCCGTGTGCTACTGACCGATGACATGGCTTTCTGCACACGGATGCCGTTCAGTGCCTTTGGTTCTGGCACACATCAACCTCGGATTGCCAGAACTATTTTGCTGGCCAAGTCACCGGCCAGCCTTTTTATTCATCGAGCCGATTGCAATGGTTCGCGTTCTTCATTCTCGATGCTTCGTGGCTGCCGCCGTATCTGGTACGTGCGCTTGACTACGTAACCGGCGGCTACATCCCTGGGGCGCCAGCGCTCCAGCCTGAGCCGGATGTTGCAGGAGGAGAATATCCGCAGGGCGCTGCCGCGGAAGGGGAATAGCATCATGTTCGACATCTTGCCCCTCGCACGTAAGCGCTCGACACGTACCGTCTGTTCATGAGGGCGCGGCACCGGCAATCTGATTCCCATCAGATGTAATGGGAATCAGATTGATGAAGCCAGTGGTGCATGGAAGACAACCGGGATCGAGGAAC